>CAYQNT010000149.1:4056-5609 GCA_964418865.1 uncultured Rikenella sp. | reverse complement strand
TATGCTCCGGTTCTCATGGTGACACACCGGGTAAGCGACCTCCACATTGCCGCTGCCGCGGGCAACAGAAGCAAGCTGCTGAAGATTCCTGACGTAAGCCGCCTGCTCAGTGCCGTAGACTGGAACACGATGTGGGGCTTCGTTCTGAAGAAAACTATCCCTATCTTCTGGATCCCCGCACAAACGATAACTTTCCTCCTTCCTCCGGAGTTCCAGGTATTATTTGCAGCACTGCTCAGCACCGTGCTGGGTGTGATACTCGCAATCTCTTCACAGTCGAAAGTCTGACCTTCAGATTCAGTCTTCAGTCTTCACTCCTCAGCCTACAGTCATAACTGCCGATTGCTGACTGCATGACTGCATGACTGAGCTCCGCTCTGCGGAGCGACCTTCAGACTGCAGACCTTGAGGCGGAGCCCCGCCCCGCGGAGCGACAGACCTTAAGACATCAGACTTTGAGACCTTCAGACTTTTACATGTAGCCCCGCGTGGCTACAGACAAATATGATAAATAGCATCATTCTTTCACTTATAAACTTTTACCTTAGAGCCACAGATGAGGGACCTAAAAAGAAATTATATGAAAAACACCCCCATAGATTATCAAACCGTAAGTAAGGCTATCACTTCGAGTGGCATAACTGACCTGGCTCATGCCAGCATCCGCGAAATTGTCAAGGTGGTCAATATGCTGATAAAGGAGACAGGAGTCGAATTCATAAGGATGGAGATGGGAGTGCCGGGATTGCCCTCGGCAGAGGTGGGGATAAAAGCTGAGATAGAAGCACTTAAAAATGGCGTGGCCTCGGTTTACCCAGACATAGAGGGACTGCCGGAGATGAAGAGTGAAGCAGCCCTTTTTGTTAAGAACTTCCTGGATGTGGATGCGAATCCATTATGCTGCGTCCCTACCTGTGGAGCTATGATGGGCGGAATGGCCAGCTTCATGGTGGCCAACCGCAATGACAAAACAAAGGAGGGTACCCTGTTTATTGACCCCGGCTTCCCGGTGCAGAAGACCCAGGTGAGGATACTGGGACAAGATTTCCGCTCATTTGACGTCTATAATTACCGGGGTGAAAAGCTCGGGCCCAAGCTTGAATCAATGCTGCAGTGCGGCAAGGTCTCAACAATCCTTTATTCCAATCCCAATAACCCGTCGTGGATATGCTTCACCGATGATGAACTGCGTACCATCGGAACGCTGGCAAAAAAGTATGATGTCATTGTGATAGAGGATCTTGCATATTTCGGAATGGACTTCCGTGAGAACTATTCTGTTCCCGGCGTAGCCCCATTCCAGCCTACAGTGGCCAAATACTGTGATGATTACATCCTCCTCATCTCCAGCTCCAAGATCTTCAGTTATGCAGGCCAGAGGATAGGTCTGCTGGTGATGTCAGACCACCTTTTTAACCGCCATTATCCTGATCTCCTGAGGTATTATTCCACCGAGATCTTTGGCAGGGCAATGATATTCGGGGCTCTTTATGCACTCTCTTCAGGAGTGGCCCATTCAGTACAGTATGGATTCACCGCAATTCTCAAGGCAG
>CAYQNT010000149.1:0-4003 GCA_964418865.1 uncultured Rikenella sp. | reverse complement strand
CGATGGTTTTTATAATTTTGTCGATAATACAAGAGTGTATGGTGAGAAGGCAGCAAGGATGAAGGAGATGTTCATAGATAATGGTTTCAAGATTGTATATGACATGGACATTGACAGACCCCTGGCTGACGGATTCTATTTCACCATTTCCTATCCCGGCATGAGTGGTGGGGAACTGTTGCAGGCGCTGCTTTCATACGGCATAGGTGCCATAACCCTTAACATAACCGGCAGTGAGAGGCATGAGGGCCTCAGAGCCTGCGTCTCGCAGGTAAAAAAGTCGCAACTGCCCATGCTTGAGGAGAGGCTTGAACTTTTTAGAAAAAATAATCCTGTAAAGGAGTAATTGATATATTTAAAGTGAATTAAACTAACAGATATGGCTAAGATAAAAGGTGCGGTAGTTATAGACACAGAGAGGTGCAAGGGTTGCGAGGTATGCGTGGTGACATGTCCCACAGGTACCTTGGCGCTGGCAACGGAAGTCAACAGCAAGGGTTACCATTACTCTTACGCAGCACACCCTGATCTTTGTATTGGCTGTGCAAATTGTGCGGTTGTCTGCCCTGATGGCGTGATAACCGTTTACAAGGTTAAGGTGGGATAAAAAGATAAAGAAAAAAGATATTTTAATGGAAAAGGAACTGAAACTGATGAAGGGCAACGAAGCTATCGCCGAAGCGGCGATACGTGCCGGCGTCGATGGTTATTTCGGGTATCCCATCACTCCGCAGAGCGAGATACTTGAATATCTTATGGAGGCTAACCCGCAGGCAACCACCGGTATGGTGGTATTGCAGGCTGAGAGTGAGATTGCCGCCATAAACATGGTTTATGCGGGCGCCGGATGCGGCAAGAAGGTGATGACATCTTCATCATCACCGGGAATTAGCCTTAAGCAGGAGGGGATAACATATATTGCGGGCGCTGAGCTCCCATGTTTGATAGTCAACGTGGTGCGTGGCGGACCGGGACTGGGAACGATACAGCCAGCACAGAGCGACTACTTCCAGGCAACAAAGGGGGGAGGTCATGGCGACTATCACCTTATTGTTCTTGCTCCATCATCGGTACAGGAAATGGCTGATTTCGTCGAGCTGGCTTTTGACCTCGCATTCAAATACAGAAATCCTGCAATGATACTATCAGACGGAGCAATAGGCCAGATGATGGAGAAGGTCTGGCTCAGCCCTCAGAAAAAGAGGTCGGAGGAGATATTGCCGTGGGCTACTACCGGTAAGCCTGCCACCCGCGAACGTAATATCATCACATCACTCGACCTTGACTCTGAGCGGCAGGAGAAATTCAACCTGAAGCTTACTGCCAAGTACCGTGAAATACGGGAGAAGGAGGTTAGGTACGAAGAGTTCATGACAGACGATGCTGAGTATCTCTTCGTAGCATATGGTACCAGCGCAAGGATCTGCCAGAAGGCACTGCAGCTGGCCCGGGCAGAAGGCATCAAGGTAGGATTGCTCAGGCCGATAACCCTCTACCCATTCCCTAACAAAATACTGGCCAAGCTGGCAGAACGGGTCAAAGGCATGCTCGCGGTGGAGATGAGCGCCGGACAGATGGTGGAAGATGTAATGCTTTCAGTCAATGGAAAGACCAGGGTCAGCCACTACGGAAGAATGGGAGGTATGATACATACACCCGAAGAGGTGCTTGAGAACCTCAAGTTATTTATTAAAGAATAAAAGAGATGGCAGAGATAAAAACTAGCGATATAGTAAGGCCTGAAAACCTGGCATACAAAAAGTCAAAGATCCTTACTGACAATATTATGCACTATTGCCCCGGATGCGGGCATTCCACCGCTCACCGTGTGCTGGCGGAGGTGATAGAGGAGGAGGGCTTGCAGAGCAGAACAGTAGGGATAACCCCTGTCGGCTGCTCAGTGCTGATGTACAACTACCTTGACGTCGACTTCCAGGAGGCGGCTCACGGGCGCGCGCCGGCACTGGCTACAGCTGTCAAGAGACTGATGCCCGACAAGTTTGTCTTCTCCTACCAGGGTGACGGCGACCTTGCCGCTATAGGTACGGCTGAGACAATCCACACCTGCAACAGGGGTGAGAACATTCTCATGATCTTCATAAACAATGGTATATATGGCATGACAGGCGGCCAGATGGCACCTACAACCTTGCCGGGTATGAAGTCGTCAACCTCACCTTATGGCCGCGATGTAGCCACGATGGGATCACCAATCAAGATGGCCGACATTGTTGCGATGCTGCCGGGAACCTGCTATGTCACCCGTCAGAGCGTCAACACCGCCGGTGGTGTGAGAAAATTTAAAAAAGCATTGAAAAAAGCTGTTCAATATCAGAATGAAAAAAGAGGAACAAGCTTTATCGAAGTAGTGTCAAACTGCCCCTCAGGCTGGAAGATGACTCCCGTTCAATCAAACAAATGGATGGAGGAAAATATGTTCCCGTTCTATCCCCTCGGCGACATAAAGGTGCCTGCTGATAAATAAATACCTCAAGGGAGATAGTATGCCAGGTCTCTTTAGACTGGAACAAATCAGTTTTAATTAATGTATCAGATTATGACAGAAGAAATAATTATAGCAGGATTCGGCGGACAGGGTGTCCTCTCTATGGGTAAGATCATGGCTTATTCGGCCATGATGCAGAATATGGAGGTGAGCTGGATGCCATCATACGGTCCCGAGATGAGGGGTGGCACCGCCAACGTTAACGTGATCATTAGTGATGAGAGAATCAGCTCACCGATACTGAGAAGCTTTGACACGGCTATCATCCTCAACCAGCAGAGCATGGATAAGTTTGAGAATAGCGTCAAACCTGGTGGTACGCTGATTTATGACGGTAACGGCATAACAAGGCACCCCCAGAGGAAAGACATAACCATCTACCGCACCGATGCGGCAGAGGAGGCCTCAAAGATGAAGATGGAGAAGGTTTACAATATGATAGTTATGGGTGGATTCATGAAGGTCAAGCCGATACTGAAGACTGAATATGTCATTAGTGGATTGAAGAAATCACTCCCTGAAAGATATCACAATCTGATTCCTCTAAACGAACAGGCTATCGTACGGGGAATGGAGATCATTAAGAAAGTCTGAATGTCGCCTCGCGAGGCGAGGCGATATTCACAGTCTTCAGTCTACAGCCTACAGTCTACAGCCTTCAGTCACTACTGCTGAGCGCTGACTGCCGACTGGCGACTGCCGACTTTTGATTGCTGACTGCCGACTGCCAACTGCTGACTGTTATTCGTAGAAGTGCATTTCCCTGATATATTTCCATACGGGGGCAGGTACGAACCATGACAGATCCTTGCCCTCCTTGATGGCGTTCCTGATTAATGTGCCCGATATCTCCATCACCGGGGCATCAATTTTTTGTATGGAAGCCATGGCTATAATTTCCTTTGACTTCACATCACTACTGTTGCCAGGGTATAGCCTTGGATAGACAATCAACGGATACTGCCTGACAAGCGTCTCAGCATTCTTCCATTTATGGAGTGTGGTCAGGTTGTCTTCACCCATGATCAGGGTGAATGTGTATGACGGGTGCTTCTCAACCAGATGAGCCAGGGTGTCTATAGTATAGGAGGGTTGCGGAAGGGTGAACTCTATATCCAATACTCTGAAGCGCGGATCATCACCCAGTGCGAGCTCTGTCATGTATAGCCGGTCGCGGCTCTTGAGGAGGGAGCTCTTGCTCTTCAGTGGGTTATGCGGACTGACAACAAACCATATCTCTTCCAGCGATGAGTATTCAGCTATGTAATTGGCTATGGCCATGTGCCCTATGTGCACAGGGTTGAACGAGCCAAAAAACAGTCCGATCTCTTTCATCCTAAATCAATGAACTCTGTTACTACTGACATTATCTCACTGCAGGCACTCTCCAGAACGTCATTGACTATTATCCTGTCAAACTTGTCGGCCATCAGCAGTTCCGATGCAGCTTTCTCCACCCTCATCTCTATCTGCTCCGGAGTGTCTGTTCCCCGCTTA
>CAYQNT010000148.1:0-5674 GCA_964418865.1 uncultured Rikenella sp. | reverse complement strand
TGAGGAACCGCCACAGACCGAGTGTGATGACCCCATTGACAGATTGGTAGATGAACTCAATGATATAATACCCGAGAGCCCCAACCAGCCGTACGATGTCAAGGATGTTATCACCAAAGTGGTAGACTACAATGATTTCACAGAGGTACACGAGGCATATGCCAAAAACATCGTTGTTGGTTTTGCTAAATTTGACGGTATGCCTGTGGGAATTGTCGCTAACCAGCCGGCTTACCTGGCAGGTGTACTTGACATAGAAGCTTCAAGGAAAGCTGCACGGTTCATACGCTTCTGCGATGCATTCAATATCCCGATAGTGACCTTCGTTGACGTACCCGGTTTTCTCCCGGGCTCAGTGCAGGAATATGGCGGCATCATTATCCACGGTGCCAAACTGATGTATGCTTATGGTGAGGCTAATGTGCCAAAGGTTACAATTACACTCCGTAAATCATACGGGGGAGCACATTGCGTGATGTCGTCAAAACAACTCAGGGGCGACCTTAACTACGCATGGCCTTCAGCAGAGATAGCCGTGATGGGTCCACAGGGAGCCATTGAGGTGCTAGAAGGAAAGAGCATAAGCGAGATAGAAGACCCGGTTGAACGGAGAGAATATGTCGCAAAAAAGGAGGAAGAATACCGGTTTAAATTCGCTAACCCTTACGAGGCAGCCAGGTACGGTTACCTTGATGATGTGATCGAACCACGCAATACCAGGTTCAGAATTATAAGAGCCCTCAGGACCCTCTCAACAAAGAAGGATCCGGGACCGATGAAGAAACATGGAAACATACCTCTATAATAAGTACGGACAATGAATCATCTCTTAATTCCAATACAGCTTGTAGAACTGGAGCCAATCACATGGACCATCGTTGTCGTGGGAATCGGCATCGTGTTCCTGTCACTGGCTATAGTTTACGTCTTCTTCAGATATATACTCACATTCATACTGAACTTCAGGTTTCGCAGCTTTGCCCGAAAAAAGGGCATTGACCCGGCAGAGGTTTCTACGGTCAGAACAATTCAATCAGGTGAGGTAAATGCAGCAATCGCCATGGCCCTCTACCAGTACTTCAATGAGATGCATGACATAGAGAGCGGCGTGATAACTATCAAGCGTGCCTCGAAGAACTACTCGCCATGGAGTTCCAAGCTGTATAGCATGAGATACCATTAAGATAAGAATTATCAGATTCGAAAATGAAATCACGTGATTGACAAAAATCAAAGACAAGAATGAAAAATTACAAGTTCTTAATAAACGGAAACCAATATGAGGTTGAGGTTCTTGATGTGGAAGGCAACCTGGCAAAGATAGAGGTAAACGGCACTGTATATGATGTTGAGATGCAGCGTGAGATACCTAAGGTGAAAGTGATAGCTGCACCTGCCCCGCCAAAAGCGACAAAGGTAGTCAAGCCTGCCGCTGAAAAGCCATCAGGAAAAACCCTTGAAGTAAGGGCCCCGCTGCCGGGCGTGATTATACAGGTACTGGTAAGAGTGGGTGATGATGTCACCGCCGGACAGACAGTATGCACACTTGAGACAATGAAGATGGAGAATGCCATCAAGGCTGATGAGGCCGGAAAGGTGTCAACTGTGAGTATAGCGCCCGGACAGTCTGTTCTTCAGGATGAAATACTAATCGTAATCAACTAGTGATGGCAAAGAGAAAAATGTATACCATGCTGGGGCTCCTGATAATAGTCTCCCTGGCATGGACAGCATTCATTAAACCTGAGCAGGAACGCAAGCTGGCAATGACAGAGATGAGCATTGACAGTGCCTCCTATACCCCCCAGTACGCGCCCATTGATGAGGGGGGATCGCAATTCATGGACGGCCTGAAGCAGTTCTGGGCTTATACCGGTTTCAGAAACGTTACCTCAGGCCATATGCTGATGATATTAATCGGACTGGTTTTTATCTTTCTGGCGATAAAATATGAGTATGAGCCTCTTCTCCTGGTTCCCATCGGAACAGGTATTCTGATAGGCAACATACCGTTTTTCACCGAAGGGGGAATGAACCTGCAGGTAGGTGTATACCAGCAAGGGAGTGTACTCAGTTATCTCTATTTCGGGGTTATCAAGGGAGTTTATCCGCCACTGATATTCATGGGCATAGGTGCCATGACAGATTTTTCATCGCTGATATCCAATCCAAGACTACTGCTCCTTGGCGCAGCCGCACAGATTGGTATCTTTGTGACTTTCATCGGGGCCCTCTACTTTGGCTTTGCAATGCCGGAGGCAGCGGCCATAGGCATCATTGGAGGAGCTGACGGCCCCACGGCTATCTTCCTCTCGTCACGACTGGCCAACGGAATAAATATAATGTCCGATGGGACTACTGTAAAAAACCTTATCGGACCGATAGCCATAGCTGCCTATTCATATATGGCTCTGGTGCCAGTTATTCAGCCTCCTATCATGCGTCTATTCACCACCCAGAAAGAGAGACGTATACGCATGAAACCGCCGCGTGCTGTTACCAAGACTGAGAAGATACTCTTCCCGATTTTCGGGCTGCTGCTGACTTGTTTTATCTCACCAAGCGCACTGCCGCTCCTCGGTATGCTCTTCTTCGGTAACATACTTAAGGAGTCAGGTGTAACCAAGCGCCTGGCCGAAACGGCGCGTACATCTCTTATTGACATTGTGACTATCTTCATAGGCTTGACGGTGGGAGCATCCACACAAGCTGACGTATTCCTGACAAGGGAATCGGTTCTCATCTTCGGCCTTGGCGCTGGCGCTTTTGCCATAGCAACCATGAGCGGGGTGCTGTTTGCAAAGACTATGAACCTATTTCTCCCTGAAGATGATAAGGTCAATCCGCTTATTGGAAACTCCGGCGTCTCAGCCGTGCCTGACAGCGCCAGGGTCTCCGAGGTGGAAGGGCTCAAGGCAGATAAGACTAACCACCTCCTGATGCATGCTATGGGGCCCAACGTGGCCGGCGTTATAGGCTCAGCCATCGCAGCAGGGATTCTGCTGAGCTATCTGGGATAATTTTTAAGTTTGTAGATAATACACCTTTAATGGGGATATGAAACAGGTAATTACCGGTAATACCGGACCGAAAGTACGGTCTGATATTGAAGTGACACTGGAGCTCACCGAATCCGGAGGCATAGAGCTTAACCTGAAATCAAAGGTCAAAAGTATGTATGGCAATGCTATTGATAAGCAGTGCCGTGAATTGCTCAGTTTCTTCGGGGTCACTAATGCCAAACTGAACATAATTGATTCAGGGGCTCTTCCTTTTGTCATTGCAGCCCGTGTGGAGGCTGCCGTCAGAGCACTGACGGGTACCACCACCTCATTCCTTCCGGACATGATCCCGGAGAATAACTACAAGTCATCCAAAGGGCGATTCCGGTTCTCAAGACTGTACCTTCCGGGTAACAGCCCCGGTATGTTCCTCAATGCAGGGCTTCATGCACCTGACGGAGTCATTCTCGACCTCGAGGATTCGGTAGCTCCTGACCGTAAAGACGAGGCAAGAATACTTGTCAGGAATGCCCTCCGCGCGGTAGACTTCTACGGTGCGGAACGGATGGTGCGCATCAACCAGGGTGAACGTGCACTTGTAGATCTTGAATATTTGATTCCTCATAATGTGCAGCTGGTACTCATACCAAAGTGCGAGAATGCAGAGACGGTCAGAAAGATTGACGAGAAAATCAGGGATATAAAAAGCAGGGAAAGACAGGATGGTGAGGTCTATCTTATGCCTATCATTGAGAGTGCTGCCGGTATTCAAAACGCTACGGAGATAGCAACTGCATCACCCACGGTTGTGGCAATGGCCATAGGGCTGGAAGACTATACCGCTGACCTTGGAGTGCAACGCACCAAGGAGGGGAAGGAGTCTCTATATGCCCGGAACCGTCTGGTGGTAGCCTGTAAAGCAGCCGGCATTCAGCCTATTGACTCGGTCTTCTCTGATGTGGCAGATATGGAGGGACTGCTTGAAAATGTTATGAACTCCAAAGCTATGGGCTTTGAGGGCATGGGATGCATTCACCCCCGTCAGATTGCAGTGATAAGAGAGGGTTTCTCTCCCACAGCTGATGAGATGGCAAAAGCAAAAAAGATCGTCCTTGCCTACCGTGATGCCCGTGCAAAAGGTCTAGGGGTAGTGGCCCTCGGGTCAAAGATGATTGACGCTCCGGTGGTGGCCCGCGCAGAAAAGACTATCACACTGGCTCTCCGTCTGGGACTGCTGCCTGAAGACTGGGCTGAGGTAAATGCAAATCAATAATATAAATGCTGATCAGGTGATGAAACTGGTAGAAAATGCTGCCGGCCGCATGGTGCCGGACGAGATAAACGGTCATGAGGCTGTTCCTTTTAAAGGTGTCGGTAAACATCGTCCCGAAGGAAGAAAATACGGCCCTCCCATACCCACCTGCATAGATTACCCTGAGGATAATAATAAGGTGATACCTTCACTCAGAGAGGCGCTTGAGCGCTGCGGACTAAGAGATGGAATGACCATCTCAACCCATCATCACCTGCGTGACGGCGACCTGATAAATAACCAGATCTTTACCATTGCCTCTGAGAAAGGTGTTAAGGATCTTGTCTGGCTCCCCTCAGCATCATTCCCATGCAATGACCCGGTGATTGAATATCTTGAAAACGGTACCATAAACCGCATTGAAGGTAGTATGAACGGTCCGCTGGGTATGTTCGTCTCTGACGGCAGAATGAAGGGGATGGCTGTCCTCAGATCTCACGGCGGAAGGGTACAGGCTATACAGGACGGTGAGGTGAAGATAGACATTGCCGTACTGGCAGCACCTGCTGCTGATGCCTTTGGCAATGCCAAGGGTACCGGTGGCCCATCAGCCACAGGCGTGCTGGGATATGCCAAGCCCGACTACCTTTATGCTGATAAGGTCATCATCGTTACCGATAACCTCGTTGACCTGCCCTGCTTCCCCATGGAGATAGAAGGTAACTACGTTGACTATGTTGTTGTTGATGATAAGATTGGCATACCTGAAAAAATAGTCTCCGGAACCACCCAGATAACCAGGAGCCCTGACAGGCTGCTAATAGCCGAGATGACTGCCTCATTCCTTGAGAAATCAGGGCTGCTCTACAATGGCGCAACCATGCAGGCCGGGGCAGGAGGCACAAGCCTTGCCATAGCTGTGTTTGTACATGAGATGCTTAAAAAGAAAGGCTGGAAACTCAGCTTCGGCTTCGGAGGAAGTACAAAATATATGGTTAATATGCTGGAAGAGGGGCAAATGGGTTATATACTCGATGCTCAGGCTTTTGACCTTGATGCCGTAAAATCAATTGAGAATAACCTTAATCATATACCTTACCCGGTATTCAATGCCTATAACTACCACTCCAAGGGTAACCTTACCACAATGATGGATATCATGATACTTGGAGCAACAGAGATTGATACAGGCTATAACGGTAACGTTGTGACGCATTCAGACGGACTGCTCCTTCACGGTATAGGGGGGTGGCAGAACTGCCTCCATGCCCGCAATGTCATTCTACCCCTGCCACTCTTCCGCGACAGGATACCGGTGATAGTTGACAGGGTAACCACACTGTGCGGTCCGGGTGAACTGATAGATGTGATCATCACCGAGAGAGGTATTGCAATTAACCCGCGAAGGCAAGACCTTCTG
>CAYQNT010000147.1:5451-5707 GCA_964418865.1 uncultured Rikenella sp. | reverse complement strand
GACTAAAACAGAGAAAAGAAGTAATCCGGTCATTATCCTTTCAAGCATAGACAAACAACTCATTGGTCACGTCGCAGCAAAGATCAGATCACTGCGTCCGCCTGAGCCTTATAAGGGCAAGGGTATAAAATTCGTGGGTGAACAGCTTAGGAGAAAAGCCGGTAAATCGGCTGGTGTGTAACATGATTAAATATTGAAGTCATGGCTTTAGCAAAGACAGAAAAGAGAGAAAAAATTAAACTGAGAATCCGCAAGC
>CAYQNT010000147.1:3927-5441 GCA_964418865.1 uncultured Rikenella sp. | reverse complement strand
AAAACCAAGAATTTCGGTGTTCCGCAGCAACAAGCAGATATATGCTCAGGCTGTTGACGACGTTAACGGTGTGACCATGGCATCAGCCTCCTCAAGAGAGAAGGAGATAGCCACCGTCACCGGGAAGAAAAAGAGTGACGTGGCAGTTCTGGTGGGCAAGCGTCTGGCTGAAGCATGCAAAGAGAAAGGCATTGAAACCGTTGTCTTTGACAGGGGCGGATACCAGTATCATGGCAGAGTGAAATCATTAGCTGACGGAGCACGCGAAGGCGGCTTAAAATTCTAATCAGTATGGCATACGGAATAAAGAGAGTAAAGAACAGTGATCTTGAACTTACCGACAGGCTGGTAAGCATCCAGAGAGTAACCAAAGTAACTAAGGGTGGGCGTACCTTCAGCTTCTCCGCAATCGTCGTTGTTGGCGATGAGAAAGGCATAGTAGGCCATGGACTGGGTAAGGCAAGTGAAGTCACTACAGCCATAGCCAAAGGCATTGAGGATGCTAAGAAAAATCTCATCAAGATACCGGTGCATAAGGGTACAATACCCCATGAGCAGTATGGTAAGTTTGGCGGTGCCTTTGTCTTTATCAAACCTGCTACTGAAGGTACGGGTATCAAGGCCGGTGGCGCTATGCGTGCCGTTCTTGAGAGCGTGGGAGTGAATAACGTGCTTGCCAAGTCAAAGGGCTCATCAAACCCTCATAACCTGGTCAAAGCTACGATAGCTGCACTTCTTGAGCTGCGCGACGCCAGCACTGTGGCAGACCACAGAGGAGTGACATTGCAAAAAGTGTTTAACGGTTAGTAATATTTCATTATCATGGCAAAAGTCAGAATAACCCAGATTAAAAGTAGGATTGGACAGTCCAAGACACAAAAGAGGACTCTCGACGCGCTGGGTATCAGGAAGATGCATCAGACTGTTGAACACGATGATACTCCACAGATAATGGGTATGGTCAGCAAGCTGCAGCACCTGCTTAAGGTTGAGAAACTATAAGGTATTAATAGCATTATATATTTGCACAATGGATTTAAGCAATTTAAAACCGGCCCGCGGATCGGTGAAAAAGGAAAAGCGTATCGGACGAGGTGAGGGATCAGGCCGTGGAGGTACATCCACACGCGGCCATAAGGGCGCAAAGTCACGCTCGGGATACAGCAAGAAGATAGGCTTTGAAGGTGGCCAGATGCCACTGCAGAGAAGAGTACCGAAGGGGGGCTTTAAGAATATCAACCGTGTTGAATTTAAAGGTGTCAATCTCAGTACACTTGAGGCACTTGCCACAAAACTCAATACCGGGCTTATCGACTTGCAGACAATGAAAACAGCCGGTCTGGTAAGTAAGAACATGCCGGTGAAGATACTCGGTAATGGTACGCTGACAAAAAAGCTTGAGGTTCATGCCCATGCTTTCAGCAAGGCAGCCCAGGCAGCAATAGAGGCTAATCAGGGAACCGCAGTTAAACTGTAAGGCATGAAATTTATACAGACCATTAAGAATATTTTCA
>CAYQNT010000147.1:0-3917 GCA_964418865.1 uncultured Rikenella sp. | reverse complement strand
AGATCTTAGAGCCAGGATCTTATACACTCTTGCCATTGTTGCACTCTACCGTCTGGGTAAATATGTCACCCTTCCCGGCATTGATCCTTCAATGCTTGAAGGATTACGCTCGCAGACCTCCTCGGGCATCATGGGGCTGCTTGATATGTTTTCGGGTGGTGCTTTTTCGCAGGCTTCTATCTTTGCTCTCGGTATCATGCCTTACATCTCGGCATCTATCGTGATACAGTTGCTCGGCATAGTATTCCCCTTATTCCAGAAACTTCAGAAGGAGGGTGAGAGCGGAAGACGCAAGATGAACCAGTACACCAGGTATCTTACAGTTGCCATCCTTATCCTTCAGGCACCAACATATCTGGCCAATCTTCATGCCACGCTACTTCCCGAAGCTTTTGTACTCAAGGGGGTATTTTTCCAGATCTCCTCAGTAATCACTCTCACAGCCGGAACCATATTTGTAATGTGGCTCGGGGAGAAGATCACCGATAAGGGTATCGGTAACGGTATCTCTCTTATTATCATGGTGGGTATTATTGCCCGCTTTCCGGTGGCCTTCATTTTTGAAGCAGGAACGCGCATCAATGGTGCCGGCGGCCTTGTAGCCCTCCTGATAGAAGTGGTCATTCTCTTTATGGTGATACTCGGTGCTGTTCTGCTGGTTCAGGGCACCCGCCGCATACCGGTACAGTATGCAAGACGTATTGTGGGTAACAAACAGTATGGCGGCGTAAGACAATATATACCTCTCAAGGTTAACGCAGCAGGCGTTATGCCTATCATCTTCGCTCAGGCAATCATGATGCTGCCGGTGATACTGGCAGGGTTCAGTGAATCAGGGTCGGGGTTTGTCGTAGCATTTACAAACATGTACGGGTTCTGGTACAATCTGGTGACAGCAATACTTATCATCCTCTTCACCTACTTCTACACTGCGGTGACCATTAATCCCGTGCAGATGGCTGAAGACATGAAGAAAAATGGAGGTTTCATTCCTGGCATAAAACCCGGGCGCAAGACTGTGGAGTTTCTTGACACTGTCATGTCACGTATAACCCTCCCCGGTTCTTTCTTCCTGGCATTAATAGCAATACTGCCCGCCTTTGCAGTTAACTTTGGCATCAGCGGTCAGTTTGCACAGTTCTTCGGTGGCACTTCACTGCTCATTCTTGTGGGTGTGGTGCTTGACACTCTTCAGCAGATAGAAAGTCATCTGCTTATGCGCCACTATGACGGTCTCATGAAGTCGGGCCGTGTTAAGGGCAGGACAGGAGCCGTGTCGGCTATGTAAGACTGGTACGTTCTTTGATGATTTATATTAAAACGGATGCAGAAGTAGAGTTATTGAGGGAGAGCAATTTGCTCGTCTCAAAGACTCTTGCTGAGGTAGCCGGGCATATCAGGCCGGGAGTGACAACACACCAGCTTGACAGTATAGCCGAGACTTTTATCATGGATCACGGCGCACTGCCTGCCTTCAAGGGCTATGCCGGCTTTCCCGCAACGCTCTGCACATCTGTAAATGACGAGGTTGTACATGGCATACCGTCAGACTATTCTCTTCGCGATGGCGACATAATATCAGTCGACTGCGGGGTGATACTCAACGGTTACTACGGTGACAGCGCTTTCACCTTCACGGTGGGAGAGGTTAAGCCGGAGATTATGCGACTGCTGGAATATACCAGGGCCTCACTTGAGGCAGGTGTTATGGAGGCAATAACCGGCAATCGTGTTGGAGACATATCCAATGCTGTGCAGACAAAGGCGGAGAGCGGAGGATACTCGGTGGTGCGCACCCTGGTGGGACACGGCATCGGTAAACATCTGCATGAAGGACCTGAAGTGCCAAACTTCGGGAAGCGCGGCTCAGGATCAAGACTCGAGAGAAACCTGGTCATCTGCATAGAGCCCATGATTAACCTGGGTACAAAAAATACACGTGTCGGAAGCGATGGGTGGACAGTCAGAACCGGTGATGGCAAACCGTCTGCACATTATGAATACGCTGTTGCGGTCAGGGATGGCAAGTCAGACCTGCTCACAACATATGAATATATTGAAGAAGCATTATTAAAGAGGTAAGTATATGGCCAAACAATCATCAATAGAGATTGACGGAACGATCATCGATGCGCTATCAAATGCGATGTTCAGAGTCAGGCTCGAAAACGGACATATTATAACCGCACACATATCCGGCAAAATGAGAATGCATTACATCAAAATACTGCCGGGTGACAAAGTGAAGGTTGAAATGTCGCCCTATGACCTTACCAAAGGAAGAATAACGTTCAGATTTAAATAGAAATAAGCATAGCGATGAAAGTAAGAACATCAATCAAAAAACGCTCTGTCGACTGCAAGATAGTAAGGAGGAATGGGCGTCTGTATGTGATAAATAAGAAAAATCCCAAGTTCAAGCAGAGGCAGGGATAAAATTAACTAACTTTGCACTTCAAATTAAAAGAGGTATATGGCACGTATTAATGGGGTAGATTTACCAAGGAATAAGCAGGGCGAAGTAGCTCTGACTTATATCTATGGCGTCGGACTGAGCACTGCACAGAAAGTGCTTGACAAGGCTGGCGTTAACCGTCAGATGAAGGTTGAGGAGTGGAATGATGATAATATTAACACTATTCGTCAGATCCTTTCCGAGAATTACAAGCTTGAAGGTGAACTTCGTTCTGAGACACAGCTTAATATAAAGCGACTGATGGATATCGGCTGTTATCGCGGTATCCGCCACAGAATCGGACTACCGGTCAGAGGCCAGAGCACCAAGAACAACGCCCGTACTCGTAAAGGGCGCAAGAAGACCGTTGCTAACAAGAAAAAAGCTACTAAATAATTAACACATGGCAAAGAAGACTGGCACATTAAAGAAGAAGGTCGTAAGGGTTGAACCAGTGGGGCAGGCTCACGTTCATTCATCATTCAACAATATAATCATCAGCCTTACTAACAGCTCAGGGCAGGTGATATCATGGGCATCAGCAGGCAAAATGGGCTTCAGAGGTTCGAAAAAGAACACCCCCTATGCTGCACAGATGGCTTCAGAGGAATGCACCAAGGTCGCTTTTGAACTAGGCCTGCGTAAGGTGAAGGTTTATGTCAAGGGTCCCGGATCAGGCCGTGAATCAGCTATCCGTGCAATTGCCAACAACGGCGTTGAAGTGACCGAGATCATAGATGTCACCCCTATGCCTCACAATGGATGCCGGCCACCATCAAGAAGAAGAGTATAAACGGCTAGTAGTAACATTTATAAATAGATAAACAGCATATTCAATGGCAAGATATACAGGACCCAGATCGAGAATAGCCAGGAAATTCGGAGAGCCTATTTTCGGACCTGATAAAAACCTCGACAGGAAAAGCTTCCCTCCCGGCCAGCATGGTCAGACCAAGAGAAGGAAAAAAACCTCTGAATACGGAGTGCAGCTGCGCGAGAAGCAGAAAGCAAAATATACCTATGGCCTTCTTGAACGCCAGTTCCGTAACTTTTTTGAGAAAGCGGTATCAGCTTCAGGAATAACAGGGCTCGTGCTTCTGCAGATACTTGAATCACGCCTTGACAACATCGTATTCCGCCTCGGTATTGCCCCCACAAGGGCGGCAGCACGGCAGCTGGTATCACACCGTCATATAACCGTCAACGGAAACGTGGTGAACATCCCCTCTTACCTCCTGCAGCCAGGTGATATTATCGGTGTACGTGAGAAATCTAAGTCTCTCGAAACTATCGTTGAGTGCATCAGCTCAAACCGTCGCTCAAAACTGTCATGGCTCGAGTGGGATGAGACACAGATGGCCGGAAAATATATGAGTGTTCCTGAACGCTCCGATATACCGGAAAACATCAAGGAACAGCTTATCGTTGACAATCGGGAGATGCGACACCTTGAATATCTCCA
>CAYQNT010000146.1:5031-5937 GCA_964418865.1 uncultured Rikenella sp. | reverse complement strand
AAAAGGGCCCCGGCTATGTCAATGGGGACTTCCAGCAATAAGATCAGCGGCAGAAGTTGCAAGCAGGTAGAAGGGATCTTTCATTACCTTTTTGGCATCGAATCTGGCAAGCAGATCGTTCACCCTCTTCTCGTCGGTGAATATTGATTTCGCAAAAAGCTTGTCGGCCACAGCGCTGAAATTGCCCTTGGATGATGCATACAGCACCTTGTATGCCGGTGCCTGCCACTCAGGTGCCACATTCTTACCGTAGAGGTCCATGACGGCAACAAACAGCTGTTTATCTACTGCCTGGTCATAATTTTTGAAGAAGCCGGCAACAAAACCCTGCATTCTTTTCAGCTCCCTTTCAAAATCAGGACCCTTTTTTGATGCCAAATCCGTCAGCCTCTTAAAGTTTCCGGCAAGACTGACTGACTCAGCTCCGCCACTGCCAAACACCTCGGAAGTATAAGTATTGACCAGATTATAGGTCACATAGCTGTCATATATTTTGCTGTATTGGTCAAGTATCATACCATATTTCTGTACGCGGGCCGGATCAGCAGCCACCCATTCGCTGAACTTCTTTTCAAAGGCTTCCTTACGTGCCACTGCGTCCAGATTGTCAAGGCTCTGTATCTCTCCTATCCATTTCTTCCATCCATTGGCCAGACCATTTGATTTGCCGGCATATTTCAATCTTGTCAACGGATCCTTTGCCATTGCCTGCGACATGATTGATATCTTTTCGCCTCGTATCTCAACCTGCTTCGGATATATTACATCCTTGAGCATCTTGATAAGTTGTGAAGGTGCATATTCCTGAGTTCTGCCAGGGTAACCGAAAATCATGGTGAAGTCGCCCTCACGTACGCCTGCCAGTGACACTGGGAAATGATATGCAGGGTGGTAAGGCACATTGTC
>CAYQNT010000146.1:0-5021 GCA_964418865.1 uncultured Rikenella sp. | reverse complement strand
GGTTATTCTCACTGTCAGCATAGACCCTGAAAACAGAAAAGTCGCCTGTGTGACGTGGCCATACCCAGTTATCTGTGTCACCGCCAAACTTGCCTATTGCAGATGGAGGAGCACCAACCAGCCTTACATCACGGAACACCTCATTGACGATCAGGAAATACTGGTTCCCGAGGAAGAAAGGCCTTACCATTGCCAGGTAATGGGTACCCTTAACAGCCTCTTCGTTTATGGTTTTGATGTTTGCATTGATCACTGCTTCACGCTTTTCCGGATCCATGCCGTCAGTGACGCCCTTAAGCGCCTTATCAGTGACATCTTCCATATACTTCATGATGGTGACTGACAGGCCGGGGTTGGCGAGCTCTTCCTTGTTAGAGGCAGCCCAGAAACCGTCTGTAAGATAATCATGCTCAAGGGTAGAATGGTTCTGAATTGAACCGTAGCCGCAATGGTGGTTGGTGATGATGAGTCCCTTGTCAGAAATAAACTCACCGGTGCAGCCGCCGCCGAAGATTACCACGGCATCTTTCATGGAGGCCTTATTGATGCTGTAGATATCTTCAGCAGTCAATTTAAAGCCGTTCTCCTGCATTAGCCTGATATTATACTTTTCAATCAGGATGGGTATCCACATACCCTCATCAGCTTTGGCTCCCGGGGCAAAAAACGCCAGAAGCAGAGTAGCAACAAGTAATTGTTTTTTCATCTGTATATAGTTTATTTTAATGGTGTGATGAACCCCTAATGGTACATGTGGTGTTCATATTGTTTTAGTTTTATTTTCTGTAAAATGAAGCAGTGCGGAGTAAAGGTCGCTGACGGGCATCCCCATAACATTGTAGTAGGAGCCTTCAATATGCGTAATTCCCCTCAGGCCGATCCATTCTTGTATTCCATAGGCGCCAGCCTTATCAAGGGGGTGGTAGGTGGCAACGTAATACTCTATCTCCTCATCACTCAACTTCCTGAATGTGACGCCGGTGGTAACGGAGAACAGGTATTTCCTCTCATTGTCTCTGAGACAGATGCCGGTTATCACTTCATGTCTGCAACCCGACAATGACCGTAGAAAGCGCATTGCCTCTGCATCATCGGCAGGCTTGCCCAAGTCTGCCCCGTGACACCAGACTACCGTATCGGCAGTGATTATTATCTGCCGGGGTGTTATCGGAGAGGTCCATGCGTCTGACTTAGCAGCCGCAAGAAACTCGGCTATCTCCTTTCCCTTCATATTGCCGGGGCACCGCTCATAATAATCTACCTTGGCCACCGTAAAAGTGAAGCCTGCCTGCCGCAACAGCTGCCTGCGCCGTGGAGATGATGATGCCAGTACAAGATCAAAGGAATGTATGCCGTCATTGATCATCCTACAGAATTTTTCCGGAGGTGATGATTGCTCCCGCAACCAGTGAATAGAGTATCCCTGCAAGCATTATCAGCTTCATAAGCCGGCTGGCAAAATGAAGATGCTGCTTCTCACTGCCGGTGATAACCTTATAGATGACTACGGCAAACGGAATGGCAAGCAGAAGTGTTATATAGATGATAGTCAGTCTGTCACTGAGGTGTCTGTTCCAGACTAGAAACAACAATGCAACGGTCAGGAGAGAGAGGGCAACAACCACAACTTTACATACCATCAATCCTGATACTACCGGAATAGTTTTTCTACCTGTCTCCCTGTCGCCTTCACAATCCTCCATATCTTTGATTATCTCACGTATCAGTGTTGTCAGGAATGCAAACAGGGCGAATCCACCTACCCAGTAAAAAAGAACGGCGACACCGGGAAAATCTGTTACGATTTGCGAATAATGAACATAAATGGGAGCGGCATCATAGATTACAACCATCATCGGGACCATTGCCACGAGCATGGCTACAATGATATTTCCGATAAGGAACTGGCGCTTATAGGTTGCTGAATAAAAATATAGCAGTCCGGATATAAGTACAAAGAATATCCCCAGCCAGATATATCCGATGCGGGCAGAGACATATGTGCCACCTATCACTCCTAAGACGTTGAGGATGTTATGTAACATCATGGCCTGACGCCTGGTGATGGTGTTGCCCACGATGATTGTTCCTCTGTTGATCAGATCGGACCGTATATCGAAGTAATCATTAATGATATACCCTGCTGCCGTTAAAAGGCATGTGGATATGACCAGTATAACAAAATCAATCCATCCGAGCTGGAAAGTCATTCTGGTCAGGGTAAGCGGGTCACCAACCATAGTTATTGGCATAGCTCCAAGGAGCGGCTGGATGACTGCATACCTCATCAACATCATTGTAATGGCCACAACCATCAGGTTAGGCAACCTGATGAGTGACATAAAATATATTATTTTCTCACCACGAAAATGCTTCATGATCCATCCATTTATTATGCAGTCTCATAGCTTGTTCTATCACATCACGGGCACACCCTTCTCCACCTCGCTTGTCAGAGATATATACAGATATCTGTTTGATCTCACTGTCCGCGTCGGCGGGGCATGCTGGCAGTCCTACCATCTTCATCACCTCAAAGTCAGGTATGTCATCACCCATATAGAGAACATTCCTTAAATCGATCTTCCACTTGCCGGCGAGCTCTTTCATGCTCTCGCTCTTGGTGCTTGAGTTAAGGTAGATATCATTAACACCCAGTATATTAAGGCGCTTGATATACTCCTGGGTGTTTCCTCCGGAGATGATACCCACATGGTATCCCTTTTTCACGGCAAGCTGTATGGCATATCCGTCTCTCAGGTTGACTGTGCGCACAGGCATGCCCGAAGCAGAAAGGGCAATAGTCTGTGTTGAGAGAACACCGTCAATATCAAAAACGAAAGCTTTTACGCTGCGGAGCTCTTCCTTGAAGTTGGTCATTTTGCGTTATTCCTGTAGTATTGGGCTATCATATCACTGACAAGCCGGTATAGTTTCTGGTATTCCGGGGAGAAAGATAGTAATTCAATGTGACTTTTTATTGTGTCAGTGTCATGTCTCACAGCAGGCCCTGTCTGTGCTGCGGCAGGGCCGGTGCGCAGTGCTTTCCTTGCTGTCTCTTCAACCAGGGGACGCAGCAGTGCAGGGTCTATTCCCGCTTCTGCGGCAATGGTTTCGCCCGTTGTCATCATGAAATTGGAAAAGTTATTGGTGAACACAGCTGCCAGATGCAGTTGCCTGCGTTGTGCAGAGCCACACTCCCACGCTCCGGCTCCTATATCATTACCGAGCTCTTTCATTACCTCCATGGTACGGCTATCGGTAGCTTCCACAAAAAAAGGCACTTTGCCAAGGTCAGGATGAAAACCTCTGGTGAAGGTCTGCAGGGGGTAAAAGACGCCGGCATTAACATCTCTTCCAAGGGCAGAAAGAGGTACGCTACCGGCGGTATGGGCAATTATTGTACTGCGGGGGAGAACCACCTCAGAGGCTATCGCGGCTACAGCAGTGTCAGTGACGGCAAGGAAAAGTATGTCACAGTTGCCCGGAAGTGAGAGGTTGTGACGCCACTTTGCTCCCGTTGAGGCTGCCAGCTCTCTGGCGCTTTGGCCATTCTTTGATGCAACGGATACTATTCTGTGGCCCGCAGCAGCCAGGCCCGCACAGAGTGACTCCGCCACATTGCCCGCCCCAATGAAGGATATGTTATAGGTAGCCACTTTTGGTAAAGAATGAATGATTGAGTAAAAAACATTACTTCCCGAATTCGTAGGCAGAGAGCGCAGTTACATTTATCTGGTAAATCTTCATGGGATTGTAATACTGAGAGTTACTGCGGTTCATAAGGTAGCTGCATTCATAAAAGAAGGGACCTGAAATAAGTATCTCCTCGCCCTGGTCAAACTTAGTCAGCTCGCTCATCCACTCCGAAGGATTGCAGAAGTAGTATATGGAGTAATTATCCCATATCGGCGTGAAACGGGCAGTTTTCAGCTTAGCATCATATGAGATGTTAACATGGATCTGCTTCAGGGTGTCAAGGGCATCACCATCGCAGCCGCACTTGGGCTGCTTCTTGCAGCCCCCCGCCAGTATCAACCCGATTGTAAGTGTGAGAGCTATCGCTAAGTTAGCCAGTATCCTGTTTGCTTTCATCTATTCGCTTTTATCCGGATACAAAATAACGCTAATTTTCGATATGTGCAAAAAAAGAAAGCCGGCTGATATGTCAACCGGCTCATTTTTAAGCTGTTATTTTTTTATGCCTGTGCTGTAGGGCCACCAAAGGTGAACGGCATAACCGGCCCGGAGCCTTTAACCTCACGTATGGTTCCGTGAACAGACTCATACTTTGCAATATTGTCACTGAGAGCCGCCACTAAACGCTTGGCATGCTCAGGCGTAAGAATGATCCTGGACTTTACCTTTGACTTGGGCACGCCGGGCATTATCCTGATAAAATCAATGACAAACTCGGCAGGTGAATGAGTTATTACTGCAAGATTCGAATAGACTCCCTCAGCAACATCCTCAGTAAGTTCAATATTGAACTGACCCTGGTTTTTAGGTTCTGACATAATATTGGTATTTATTCTCTTTCAACCTCGACGGCACTCGGTACGGCATGAACAAGTGATTCATAGTCGTCAAGAGAACCGACGATAATGTTATTGTACTCCCTGAGCCCTGTTCCGGCCGGGATAAGATGCCCTACGATTACGTTCTCCTTCAGACCTTCAAGGAAGTCTACCTTCCCTAAGATAGCGGCTTCATTGAGGACCTTGGTGGTCTCCTGGAAGGAAGCTGCGGAGAAGAAGCTGTTAGTCTGCAGAGCTGCGCGGGTTATACCCTGCAGCACCTGCTGTGATGTTGCCGGTATAGCATCTCTTGCCTCAATGACCTTAAGGTCACGGCGTTTGAGCACCGAGTTCTCATCTCTGAGCTTGCGGGCAGTAATCACCTGACCCGGCCTCAGCGTCTGGCTATCGCCACTCTGAAGAACAATCTTCTTGCCGTAGACCCAGTCATTCTCATCCATGAAGTCAAGCTTATCAACAACCTGACGTTCGAGGAATTTGGTA
>CAYQNT010000145.1:1299-6168 GCA_964418865.1 uncultured Rikenella sp. | reverse complement strand
AGTACCAGTCAGCAGTCAGCAGTCGGCAGTCAGCAGTCAGCAGTCAGCAGTCACCGGCCAGCAGTAGAAGACTGAGAACTGAAGACTGAGGGCTGAGGGCTGAAATAGCGCAGCTATTTCATGGGGTTTATGAGCTGCAGGGTGTGCTCTGTCTCGTACACGCTACCGGTACGGATCCACTCTTTTCTGGTGGCGCAGAGGGAGAAGCCGTGATGCATGAAGAGCTTCATGCTTTCAAAATTACTTTTAAGTATATTGCACCATATCTGATTAAGACCCAGCGTTTTGAAAGCATACTCCGTCAGGCATGTGAGTGCAGCTGACCCATATCCTTTCTTCCTGTCGCCCGGACTGGCAATGAGTATTCCTACAGCTGCCCTGTTATGGTAGTGGTCGAACTCATATAGGTCTATGGTTCCCACGGTTCTCCATTCAGGAATTGCATCAACCATCAGCCTCAGCTGGCCTGCCTCATAGATGCTCTTGCCTGAGTCGGCAATATATTTTTTCAGTGTATACCTGGAATAAGGAACGAGGGAGTTACTCAGTTTCCAGCTGGCTTCCTCATTCTCCCATTGGTAAAGTAGTTCAAGGTCTTCGGGCTCAACGGCGCGCAGCCTGATTAGGTCATTCCCGAGAGTCATTTCTGTAGACTTTCTTGACGAAGATGTCATCTGGGTATCCTAGCCTGAGCAGCCTATCCTTCTCCTTATAGGCCAGCACCTTCATGTCAAATTTGCCGGTCGTGTAACGATAGAATCTATCCACATTGTTATAGAACACGGAGATATCCGCATATTCAAAGTATGCCGGATCCACAGGGTTATACAGTGCCATAACCTGCACAGTATAATAGAGAACATCGGGATCTTCTTCCTGGTCGGTATCCTTTACATCTTTTATGATGAGATCGGTGATGAGTGATGAGGAGTCTGTCAGCGTTATATAGGGCAGGTCAGCCGGGTCAAAGCTTATGGTGACAGTATCTCTCTTCTCCTCGGGCGGATTGAATGTCACCAGGGCTATCTCCTTTTTCTTGTAGCCTGTCATTATTGATTGCAGACCGAAGGCACCGTTGGCGAAGGGCTGGAAGCCGAGGTTATCATCAGTGGTGTTGACAGGGTAACCGATATTGACTGGTTTTTCCCATGTGCCTGATGAATATTTACTGAGGAAAATGTCATAACCTCCCATGGAGCCATGGCCTTCAGAGCTGAATGTCAGGATATTGCCATCCAATGAGACGAATGGTGTCTCTTCATTGTAGGGTGTATTGACCGCATTGCCAAGATTAACCGGTATGCCCCAATCGCCTGTCTCATCGCTTTCTGACACCCACAGATCAAGCTCTCCCAGGCCGCCCTCGCGGTTTGAGGTGAAATATAGTTTCTTACCATCGTAGGAGATCGCGGCATGCGATTCATAGAATCTGGTATTGATGTTACGGTTAAGCCTGATAATGGTAGACCATCTTCCATCTTCAAAGCGTGTCACATAGATATTACCGTCATAGTTATCATTTTTGAACAGATAGAGCTCTGTGCCGTCGCTGTTGAGTGAGGTTGTATGGCAGTCGGTGCCCATTGCGGCCTCAAGGGTTATGTCTATCGGAGTAGCCCAGCTGTCACCTTCCCTGCGGGTTACATAGACCACGCTCTCCAGTCCGCGTCTCTCGGTATATGCCATTGTGTTGCCGTCATAGCTCACCACCGGTCTTTCATTGACAGATCCCTGGTTGATATACTCCTTGAGGGGTTGTATCAGCACCCTGACAGGTTTTTTCATCTGTTCGGCGGCAATATTGCATGCCTGAATCTGCTGTTCTACAAATTCCCGGTTTTGCATCCCGGCAGACTTTGATATAAGCTGGCTGAAAAAACGGTATGTATTGAGCGCGCTGTCAAGCCTGTTGATTATCCGGTAAGCATTGCCCAGTGAAAAATATGCATCCAGCGGCGCATTCAGCTCCTTCAGCTTTCCTGTCTTGGAGTCGTAGCTGGTATTTCTTATTGCCTCTTCGAGAAAAGGAATGGCTTTCGGCTTTTCATCAAAAATATTAAGATAACAGTTGCCTATCTTATATTTGATGTTGGCATTGCCAGGCCTGAGGTCATTGAGCATGAGATAGAGAGGGTTGGCCAGTTCAAACTCGCCAAAGAGATAATGAGATTCGGCCTCAAGCCATATCTCCTTTATCTCGCTCTTCTTCTGCGCACTCAGCGGCACAAGCACAAGCAGTCCGGTTAGTAATATTATTCCCCTTATTCCCATATCACTATATAACTGTAAAAATATATCTTCTGCACTCTTGGGTGCATAGTGAAGATCATTATTTAAACTTTATCCTGTAAATATCAGCCTTGCCAGCTCCGTCATCTCTGCCTGACAGTGATATATAACCTCCTTTACCGTCTTCCGTGGGGCAGAAGAATGTGTTGTCATCAGGGTTGTTAAGCGGATACCCCAGGTTCTCCGGTTTACTCCACAGGCCATTGTACTGCATCTCACTGCGGAAGATGTCATAGCCACCCATGTTGTAATGACCCTGGGAGGCGAAGTAGAGTATTTTACTATCTTTAATGAGGAAGGGTCTGTCTTCATTGAACGGTGTGTTTATTTCCGGTCCCATATTGACAGGTTTGCCCCACTCACCGTCTTTTCCCAGTTTTGATGTATAGAGATCAAGGCCTCCGAATCCTCCCGGTCTGTCGCTTGCAAAGATCAGGGTTGAGCCATCTTCTGTGATGAAGCCATGAGCCTCCCAGTATTTTGTGTTGATCTCTTTCTTCAGCTTCCGGGCCGGCTCCCACCTTGTGCCGTTATATTTGCTCATCCATATATCGCTGTTGACGTTGTCATCCTTTGAGAGGATCAGCACACTGTTACCGCCAGAGATGCATGAGACATAGTGGTCGCCGTCAGACTCAAGCTCAGGGGTGATGTTCACCGGTGGGGTCCATTCATTTTTGACCAGTCGTGAAAACATGATGGCGTCATAGAACTTCATTGATGACATATAGGCTATTGCCTTGCTATCAGGCGAGACCACCGGGAGGAAGTTATTATTACTGTCATTGATCATATTACCAAGATGCTCCACGGTGAACTTCACCGGGGTGGCCATTAGTGCCGGCGCATTGTTGCATGAGACAATCTGCTGGTCAACAAACATCAGGTTCTCAATGTCAGTGGGCAGGAGGGTGCTGCGGTATCGTTCGTAGGCCTCCTTTGCCTTTTCAAACATATAATTGATTCTGTAAGCATCTCCAAGGAAGAAGATTGCTTCGTACGGCGCTTCTTTCTGCCGGAGAGATCCCTCCCTGTATTTGGCAGTGATATCCTGCGATGCTTTCTCAAGATAATCTATAGCAAGATTCTTGCTGCCATCTATATTGAGGTAGCACAGCCCTATGCGGAATGCGATGCTGGCATTTTCGGGCATAGCTGTATAAATCCCTTCGTAATAAGGAAGCGCATCAGAATAATCTCCCCTCATAAGAAAGTACTCAGCCTCATAGAAGGCCTCCTGTAATCTGATGTTGTCCTGTGCCCTGGAAGTGAACCCCATGGACAGAATGAACAACACAAGTGCAACTTTCTTCATCTTCATCATAACGAAATTATTTTTAAGGTATGATAGCTTGTCCCGCAACTGCGGGGGAGTCTCCGTGTGACATATTTCATTACTGTCGTGTTCAGCTTCGCTGAGCCCGATAGCTCTGTTACGTATGCCAACAGATGGAGGTTTCATTTTGCTATTGATCTTTATCTGTTTTCTTATTTTTTCTTCTGCGCCACACCAGGAAGAAGAACAGTAGTATTGCTGCAATCAGCAGCCACCATGGCCAGCAGGCTCTTTTGCCTTTTGTCTCCTCAGTCAACTGTGTCTCATCAACGTTGACGTCTGCTTTTTTTGCAATGGTGTCGCCTGGAACTTCTTTATCTGCAATGCTTACAGCAGCTTTTTCTCCGGCAGGACGAACAGGGATCTTCTTAAAGAGAGGTTTCGTTGCACGGGCAGGGGCGTCGGAGCGACGCACCTTCACCACTACCGCAGTATCATTGCCGAAGCGGTCAGTGAGTTTCAGCGTTACCCTGCTATCTCCTTTCTCCGGCTCAAAGGTGAATGTGAATAATGAATCAGACAGCCGATAACGCAGGGCACTTATTATAGAATCAGGAGAGATCACTTCGACATCGAGGATGGATCTCTCTTCGGCTGCCAGATTAATGTCTACGGGTCCGGGTGAGGTAACATAGACCATCGTGTCAGATATCAGTCTGAGATAGGCCGAGAAGTCAGTTTCCTCAAGGAGGATTGGTTTTATCCGAACCGTATCACTTGCATGATCAACCGGCATCTCAATCTCCTGCAAGAGGGTGCGGGCATCGTCTGAGTCATATCGGATGTTGTATGCTCCCTGCGGCAAACGGAAAGAGAAGAGTCCGGTTACAGGGTTTGTGAATGCAGTAATCACCCGTGAGATGTCAGCTTTGTTTACAGCTGTGATCTTAACCGGCTGCGGGAATTGATCCTGGAGGTTTCTGACCAGTGCGGTGCCGGTCACTATGAAGTTACGTGGATTAAGCTCCGAATAGATATCGCAGCTGAAGATATCCATCCTACCCTGTCCGTCATCTGTGAACCTTGAGAAATAGCCTCTGTTGCCCTTGCCTACAGGGAAGAAGAAGAGATCGTCATCAGTGGTGTTCAAGGGGTATCCGATATTCACGGGCTTGCTCCATCTGCCATTTTCGTCGAGGTCTGACCTGAAGATATCATAGCCGCCCATATTATAGTGACCGCGCGAGCTGAAGAACAGTGTACGGTCATTATTGGCAAGGAAGGGTGATTCCTCATTATATACC
>CAYQNT010000145.1:0-1289 GCA_964418865.1 uncultured Rikenella sp. | reverse complement strand
TATATACCGTGTTTATCTCAGGCCCCAGATTCACTGCCGGTCCCCAGTTGCCGGTACTGTCACGTTCAGAGACAAAGATGTCAAGGCCACCCATGCTCTCCCTCCTGTTGCTTGTGAAGTAGATCTTCCTGCCATCGCCTGACATGGCAGCATGTGACTCCCAGTATTTTGTATTGATGTTGCCGTTTAGCTTCTCCACCTTCGACCATGAACCATCTTTAAGCGTGCTGCTGTAGATGTTACCGTCATAGGTGTCTATCCTGTATAGGAGCAGGGTGCGGCCATCATGAGAGAGCGAAGAGGTGTAGTAATCCTGGTCAACACCAAGCTGCGGCGACAGGTTCACAGGCTCGGTCCATGCTCCGTTAACTTTGGTAGACCAGAAGATAGCATCGTAGAACTGTAGTTCACGGGTGAAGAGAAGCGTTTTCTCATCAGAAGAGATCACCGGATCGAATTCCGAGAAGCGACTATTGATGGTAGTGCCGAGGTTCTTCTCAACCAGATAGACAGGCTTGCGCATCATCTTCCGGGCATTGTCGCAGGTCTGTATCTGGAACCTGACAAGGGCCGTATCATACATCTCAGTGTCAACATCCTTAAGGAAGAGCTCATAGTTCTCAAGGGCCTTCTCAAAGTTATTGGCGATCCGGTATGCGTTGGCAAGAAAATAAAGCGCATCGTACGGCGCACCTGCTTCGCGGAATTTGCCCCTGCGGTAATCACTGTTTATGTTCTCAACGGCCGTCTCAAGAAATGGTATAGCCTTATCTTTCTCACCCGGAGTATTCAGGAAGCACTGACCTATGCGGAAATAAAAATTATAGTTCTCAGGATAGATCTGCAAGAGGCTCAGATACTTAGGAAGGGCCTCGGCGTAATCTTCAAAGAGGAGATCACCCTCTGCGGATATGAACATCTCACGCAGCTCGCTTTTCGACTGACCGGTAAGAGAAATTGCATGAACCATCAGGATCATACAGAAGATATATTTAGCCCTTCTTATCAAGTCAGTTAGTTTTCTTAAAGTGACTAATATAGGTGAAATATTATAATAAGATGATAGTTGCTCTCTCCCTTTTTACAACAGTTATCACTTTTTAATCAACCGTTTAATGCGCAGGCGGCATATCGCGCATTTTTCTGTAAGTGTCACTGCTATGTTTACAGGAATGTGCCATCCGCGTTTCAGGTGACTTCCGGCGAAGATCTGCATGGCGCCGTAAAAGTGCCTGAGTGACCCTTCCCTGTCAGTCATGGCGCTTCTCCCCTTATAGTGTGTTATACGC
>CAYQNT010000144.1:0-6255 GCA_964418865.1 uncultured Rikenella sp. | reverse complement strand
GAGTGCTCTCAACGGAGAACGAAGACATCAGGTCATTACGCGAACTGACGGTTTACGGTGTTAAGGGCATGGCTGCATACGCTGAACACGCAGGCAACCTCGGGTTTAACAGCGACACTGTTGATGCATTCATTCAGAAGGCCCTGGCAGCCACAACCAATGACTCGCTCACTGCTGACGGGCTTGTAGCCCTTGTGCTTGAGACAGGTAAGCATGGGGTTGAGGTGATGGCGCTTCTTGACAAGGCAAACACCACATCATACGGGAATCCGGAAATAACAGAGGTGAACATTGGCGTCAGAAAAAACCCTGCAATACTCATCAGCGGTCATGACATGAAGGATATGGAAGAGCTCCTTCGCCAGACCGAAGGCACAGGCGTTGACGTCTACACCCACAGCGAGATGCTTCCTGCCAATTACTATCCCGCCTTTAAAAAATATAAGCACTTTGTGGGGAACTACGGCAACTCATGGTGGAAGCAGACAACTGAATTCGAGACCTTCAACGGCCCGGTACTCTTCACCACCAACTGCATCGTTCCGCTGCGCGAGAGTTACCGTGACCGTATCTATACCACCGGTTCATCAGGTTACCCGGGCTGCCCCCACATTCCTGACAGGGAGCAGGGCAGGGAAAAGGATTTCTCATTAATTATTGAACATGCAAAAAAATGTGCCCCTCCCGTTGCCATAGAGGAAGGCTCCATCATCGGTGGTTTTGCACACAACCAGGTGGTTCAGTTAGCTGACAAGGTTGTTGAGGCTGTAAAAAGCGGTGCCATCAGGAAGTTCTTTGTCATGGGTGGCTGCGACGGACGAATGAAGAGCCGTGATTATTATACGGAGTTTGCAAAGCAGCTCCCGAAAGATACGGTGATTCTTACCGCAGGCTGCGCCAAATATCGCTACAACAAGCTCAAACTGGGCGATATCAACGGTATACCGCGCGTACTCGATGCCGGTCAGTGCAACGACTCATACTCGCTGGCAGTGATAGCACTTACCCTGAAAGATATTTTCGGGAAAAACGATATCAACGAACTGCCTATAGCATACAATATAGCCTGGTATGAACAAAAGGCAGTCATCGTTCTGCTGGCCCTGCTCTACCTCGGCGTGAAGAACATACACCTTGGGCCTACGCTTCCGGGATTCCTGTCGCCCAATGTAGTGAATGTGCTTGTTGATAAATTTGGCATCACGGGCATTACCACCCCGGACGAGGATATGAAAATAATGCTGAACTAACAGACAGTCATAAATGCCGCCCGGCAGGATGGAACTGACCCCGGATCTGCTGATGCAGCAATAGCTAAACTCTCCCCAAGTGCCGGGGAGAGTTTTTTTTAAAAAATCATTTAGCAGCCTGATTAAGTCAAAATAATTAATCTTTTACCTGATAGTCTAATGATACAATTAGGTTTCTGAACATTTTCGCTCATAAATTGTTATTTTTCCCTAAATTGGACCTGTGCCGTCTCATCCGGAAGGTACAAAAAAACTGATTGCCATGAGTAAAGAACCCTCCACCGGCACTTCTGACGGCAAATATTATCTCGGTCTTGATATCGGATCCGTCTCTCTGAATACAGTCTTGCTTGATGAGAATTACAACATTATTGCAGACCATTATGACTATGTTCACGGCAAGCCCTTCAATGTGCTGCATGAGCGTCTAACCGCACTCCTTGAAACCTTCCCGGGGGAAACTATCAAGGGTATAGCCATCACAGGCACCGGAGGTAAAATGGCAACAGGGTTTATCGGTGGCCTGTTTGTCAATGAGATAATTGCACAGGCAACTTCTGCCGGGAGGATGTTCCCTGATGCCCGCACCGTCATTGAAATCGGAGGTGAAGATTCGAAGCTGATCATCCTTGAGAGAGAACCGACAGACGACTACGCGAAGCTGGTTGATTTTGAGATGAACAGCATATGTGCTGCAGGTACCGGATCATTCCTTGACCAGCAAGCACGGAGGATAGGTGTAAGCATTGAGAAGGAGTTCGGTGATATGGCCATGCTTTCCGTCAATCCGCCGCGTATCGCCGGCCGCTGCAGCGTCTTTGCCAAGAGTGACATGATTCATCACCAGCAGTTAGCAACCCCCCTTCATGATATTGTGGCCGGACTCTGCTTTGCCCTGGCACGTAACTTCCGGAGCACCGTGGCGCGCAGCAAGGAGATAAAGAAACCGGTGATCTTCTCCGGTGGAGTAGCAGCCAATACAGGCATGATAAGGGCTTTCAGGGAGATACTTGACCTGAAAGGTGATGAGCTGATTATCCCTGAACACCATGCCTCTATGGGCGCAATAGGCGCAGTCATGTATGCCCGCTCTAACGGGCTGAAAATGAATGATTTTGCAGGACTGGCAGCACTGGCAGAGTATCTCCGGAACAACACCTCTGTTTTTGTCAGCCTTCCGCAGCTGAAAGAATCCGAAGCTCTCTACAGTAAGGAGATGAGATTCAAAAAGAACGGCAACGGGAAATTGCCCGTTTACCTGGGCATTGATGTAGGGTCACTGAGCACTAACGTTGTACTGATAGACGAAAAGCACAATGTGGTGGCCAGAAGATACCTGCCCACTGCCGGCAAGCCGCTGGAAGCCATTCAGAGGGGAATGAGTGAGATATATGATGAAATGGGGGATGAGGTAGAGGTCATAGGCGCCGGTACCACCGGATCAGGCCGCTACCTCACCGGTGACTTCATAGGCGCCGATACTATACGCAACGAAATCACCGCCCAGGCTACTGCAGCAATTGACTATGATCATACCGTTGACACTATTTTTGAGATCGGAGGCCAGGACTCCAAGTATATCAGCATTGAGAACGGTGTGGTTGTCGATTTTGAGATGAACAAGGTATGTGCTGCGGGTACCGGCTCATTCCTGGAAGAACAGGCCGAGAAACTTAATATCAACATCATTGGAGAGTTCGGCTGTACGGCACTAAAGTCAGAACACCCGGTGAAGCTCGGTGACCGCTGTACTGTCTTTATGGAGTCAGACCTCAACTCTTTTATGCAGAAGGGGGCCAGAAATGACAACCTTGTAGGCGGACTGGCATACTCTATCGTTTATAATTACCTGCAGAAGGTTGTTGCTGACCGTAAAGTGGGCAACAAGATATTCTTCCAGGGAGGTGTGACCAACAACAAGGCTGTGGTGGCTGCATTTGAGCAAGTGCTGGGAAAAAAGATCACAATCCCTCCTCACTTCGATGTCACCGGAGCCATAGGCGCAGCTATCCTGGCAAAGCGGTCGATGACCAAAGGCCAGAAGACAGCATTCAAGGGCTTCGGCATCAGGAATGCAACTTACGGGATGAGCAGGTTTGTGTGCAACGGCTGCGTTAATCACTGTGAGATAAGCAAGGTGACGATCTCAGGCGAGAGCAAACCCCTCTTCTATGGAGGACGCTGTGAGAAGTACGAGACAGACAGCCGCAAAAAGAAGGCGAACAACATACCTAACCTCTTTGAGAAGAGGACGGAGATGCTCATGGGCGACTACCGTGAGAGAGAGCCTGATGGCAAACTCACTGTGGGTATACCAAGGGCGCTGATGATATACTACCAGCAGTTCCCGTTCTGGAGAAGCTTCTTTGAAGAGCTTGGATTCAATGTGGTTCTGTCAAGGGAATCGGACAGGTCACTTGTGACAAAGTCAATTGAGACGGTGACCTCAGAGACATGCCTCCCTGTTGAGCTGATGCACGGGCATGTGATTGACCTGCTCGACAAGGGTGTTGACTATGTCTTCCTTCCGTTCATTGTAAGTGGAAAATACAAGGAGGGTGACAAAACCACCAACACCAACTGTCCCTGGATACAGTCATTTCCCTTTATGGTTAAAGCCGCTCTCCGCGGTAAGGTGGATGATACTAAGTTCCTCACCCCCACCCTGCATTTCAGATATTTTGAGCGGGCGCTGGTAAAGGAGCTTATTGAGTTCTTCGGCGACAGGTTCAGTCTTGACGCTGACAGGGTAAAAAAAGCAATATACAAGGCTGACAGCGTTCAGGTGGCATTTGAAAAAAGCCTGGTGGAATATGGCCGGAAAGTCTTAACAGAGATCCCTGAGGGGTGTCGTCCGGTCATCATTCTTGGCAGGCCTTATAACAGTACTGACCCGCACCTCAATCTTGGTCTTACAGAGAAACTGCTGGTGCAGCACGTCATGCCAATACCGCTTGACATGCTTGATCTTTCTGTGCCTCAGATTTACGGTAACTACCGCAATATGTACTGGCCCAACGGGCAGAAGATGATAGCCGCTGCTCAGTACGTTGCAAAAACTGAGGGGCTGTATGCAGTATATATCAGTAACTTCCGATGCGGCCCTGACTCGTTTATCTGGCACTATGTCACCGAGGAGCTCAAGGGTAAGCCATTCCTCCATCTTGAGGTTGACGAGCACTCAGCTGACGCCGGCATGGTGACCCGCATTGAAGCCTTCCTTGACAGCCTCGCTGGGGCGAAACAGAATGAGAAAAAGAATATTGAGATCATCAGGCCGCGTCCGAGCCTTTCAAAGCCGTCGGTGAACAGAACGCTTTATTTTCCATATATGCATGACGGCGTCTATTTCGTTGCTGCAGCGGCAAGGAGTGTAGGCATTCCTTCAGAGGTGCTGCCGAAACAAACTGACGTGGATATTGCACTGGGCAGGAAACATACATCTTCCAGGGAGTGCTTCCCAATGATATGCACTACCGGCAGCTTCCTTAAAAAGCTGATGGAGCCCGGAGCCGACGCCTCAAAGATGAGCTTTTTCATGCCTGATCATAACGGGCCATGCCGTTTCGGGCAGTATAACCAGTTCCAGAGGACACTGTTTGACAAGCTGGGTTTTAAAGAGGCGGAGCTCATGACACCGTCAAATGACACATCATATGCTGATCTGGCAGGTAACAAAAGCCAGCGGTTCAGGATTAACGCATGGAAAGGATTTGTCTCCTTTGACTATATCAGGAAGCTCTACAGGGAGATAAAACCATACGAAATAAACAAGGGTGAGACAGAGGAGGTCTACCAGACAGTTATAAAGATAATTGAAAAATGCATTGAAGACAACTGCCGTGGACTGAGAGGCATTCTTGTGGAAGCAGCCTCGGAGTTTATGTCGGTCAAAGCTGACAGAAGCCACAGGAGACCTGTGGTGGCCGTCATGGGAGAGATTTATATGCGAGATAATGCAGGTTGTAACGGTAACATTTCCAACAGGCTTGAAGCCCTGGGAGCAGAGGTGCTGATAGGTCCATTCTCGGAATGGATCACCTACTCCACACACCGGTACACCCGTGACAGCCGCTGGAAGAATGACATGAAGGGAGTGATGAAGTCAAAGATCCAGGGTATCGGGCAAGAGGTGATCGTTGATTATCTTCTCAGGGGCATAAATAAATACACCGATACAACCAAGGATCTGTCTCTTCATGAGATACTAAAGCAGAGCAACAAGTATGTCAGCGAGTTCTACGACGGTGATCCGCCCATAGCACTGGGCTCGGCAGTCGCGCTGGCCGGCAGGGGAGTCTCGGGCATCGCCGCGATACTCCCCTTCACATGCATGCCAGGTACACTCATCGCCTCAGTAAGCGACTCGTTCCGAAAGGATCATGAGAACATCCCATTTCTCAATATTCCCTATGATGGTCAAGATACCGTCTCCCTTGAGACCAAGCTTCAGGCCTTTATGTTTCAGGTCAGGGAGTTTGCTGAGGCTCGCCAACAACTGTCATCTCATCAATGAGGTAGCCTGCACCAGCAAATTTATCTATAATAAAAAGGGCATACCTGATATCAATGCTGATGTTCCGGCTCTGCTTCGGGCTGAACATCATGTCTGATGCAACGCCTTCCCATGCGCGGTCAAAGTTGATCCCTATCAGATGACCTTCAGCGTTCAGCACCGGGCTCCCTGAGTTACCTCCTGTGCTGTGATTGCTAGCAATGAAGCATACCGGCACATCACCATTGAAAGCATACCTGCCGAAGTCCTTGTTCTTATACAGCTCCTTCAGTTTGTCAGGGACGTCATAATCATAAATATCAGGATTGTCTTTCTCCATAACTCCTGTGAGGGTAGTATAATACTTGTAGTGTACCGCATCACGGGAGTCGTATCCCATCACCTTGCCATAAGCAAGTCTCAGAGTTGAATTGGCATCAGGATAAAAAACCTTGTCGGCTCCCTGCTCCATCTGTGCTGCCATGTAGATCCTGTTGAGCTCTTCCAGGC
>CAYQNT010000143.1:0-6277 GCA_964418865.1 uncultured Rikenella sp. | reverse complement strand
TTCAACCCCTCTGTCTCAATTAAGGCCCCGGTGGCATACATCGTTCCCTTTGCCTGGGAGGAGGTCATTGATCGTCTTCGTATTAACGGAGCTGAGATGCATCAACTGAAAAATGATACAACACTGACCGTTGAGACCTACTATATTGATAGCTATGAGCCGGCAAAAAGAGCCACTCAGGGACATTACTTCAACAGCATTATAAAGATCAGCACGGTTACTCAGGAGATAGATTATTTGAAGGGAGATTACATCGTTCCCCTTAACCAGAGATCAAATAAATACATCGTCACCACACTTGAGCCACAAAGTGAATCAGGCTTTTTTGCCTGGAACTTCTTCGACTCATTCCTCGAGGGGCAGGACTGGTTCTCTGTGTGGGGTTTTGAGAGTCACCTGAAGGAACTTCTAGACCATGACCCTGAGCTGAGGGCTGCCTTTGACAAAGCCCGTAGTGAAGACTCCCGCATGGCAGCTGATCCGGTGGTACAGTTGCAGTGGCTCTATCAGAATACTCCGGTATCTGAGCTTGAAAAAAGGACAAGGTTGTATCCTGTCGGCAGGCTGATGATGGGTATTATCTGACAAAGAAGTCGAGCACTGTTTCCGTGCCCAGACGTGCTACAAGATTGTCTCCCTTGTGTACGGGACCAACCCCTGATGGGGTGCCGGTAAAGATCATATCGCCTGTCTTAAGGGTATAGTATCTTGACACATATGATATTATATCAGAAAACCCAAAGATAAGATCTGAGGTGTTGCCCTCCTGTCTCACCTCCCCGTTCACTTCAAGGCTGAAGCTTATGTCAGCAGGGTCATTGAACAGCTCTTTAGACAGGAAGGTGCCAACAGGTGCTGATCCGTCGAAGGTTTTGGAGAGCTCCCACGGGTGTCCGGCCTGTGAGAATTTATTCTGAAGATCACGTGCGGTGAAGTCTATGCCCACTGTAATGGCGTCATAATACCTCCCGGCATACCTGGGGGCAATGCCTTTTCCCAGCTTGGAGATGCGAAGCACCAGCTCCGCCTCATACTGAACATTCTCTGAAAAGTCAGGGATAAAGAACGGCTTGTTCTTTTTGAGAAGCGCAGAGTCAGGTTTGAGGAAGATCATCGGCTCAACAGGTACGGGCCGTTTCATCTCAGCTGCATGTTTTTTGTAATTAAGGCCGACGCAGATAATCTTCATCCTGGCTCAGGCTTTTCCGAACGAACGTACCTTGATGGCGGTGATCACCTGTTTGGTGTTGAGAGGGAAATCGCCGTTCATCATCCATGAGTAGTATGATGGCTCATCTTTGAAGACGAGTTCAACGGGCTTGCCCTTATGCTTGCCGAAGTTGAACACCTCGGTGCCCTGTTCATTAAAGATGATTCTTCCTGCCAGGTCGGCGTTATTGTTAAAGGCGCTGAAAGCTGACAGTTTCTCAATATCATTCTCAAGATCAGGATATCTGTCAAGCTGCGCCTTCAGAATCTCATAGGTAGCTGCGGTATCTGCCTGTGCGCTGTGGGCATTCTCCAGCTCCATATTGCAGTAGAACTTATATGCTGCGCTGAGTGTCCTCTGCTCCTTCTTATGAAAGATGACCTGCACGTCGATGTACCGGTGACGCGCCGGGTTGAAATCGACACTCACCCTGAGGAACTCCTCGCAGAGAACAGGTATGTCAAATCTCATGGCGTTAAAACCGGCCAGATCACATCCTTCAACGAAGGAGGCAATCTTTTTGGCCACATCCTTGAAATGCGGTTCATTGGCAACGTCAGCGTCGCTGATACCATGGATGCGCGTTGACTCCGCCGGTATGGGTATCCCCGGATTGATCCTCAGGGTCAGCCACTCCTCAGCGCCACCGGGAGAGACCTTCAGGGCGGAGAACTCAACAATACGGTCATTAACGATGTTGACCCCGGTGGTCTCGAGATCAAGGATGACCAGAGGTTTTTTAAGGTTTAATTCCATCTCAGCTTAGGTCTCAGGTGTTGATCATCATCGGCATGAGAAGCATGAGAAGGTCTTCATCCTCATTGCCTGCCTCCGATGGAAGAAAGAGACCTGCCCTCGTTGGGTCTGCAAGCTCAATAATAACGTCCTGCGTGGTGATGTTCGATAGTATCTCAAGCAGAAAGACCGACTTGAACCCTATCTCCATGTCATCACCTTCATAAAGACACTTATGCCGCTCATAGGCAGAGATTGAAAAATCAACATCCTGAGCCGAGACAGTGATCTGGTTGGGTGTGAACTGCAGCTTGACAAGGTTGCTGGCCTGGTTGGAGAAGACTGATACCCTGCGAAGGATATTGTAGAACTCCAGCCTGTCAATACGTACCTTGCGAGGGTTATTTTTCGGGATGACGGAATTATAGTTCGGGTAGTTACCTTCAACAAGACGGCATACCACCTTGTAGTCAGAGAGGATGAAAAATGCGTTCCTGTCGTCAAATTCCACCGAGACCATCCCACTCTCTTTCGGAAGGATATTTTTCAGCAGTGATGCTGGCTTCTTAGGCAATATGAATGATGCTGCATCATCGGCCCTGGTGTCATTTCTCTGATATCTCACCAGCTTGTGTGCATCGGAAGCAACAAAGGTAAGCTTGTCAGTTGATGCCTCCACTAGAATACCACCCATAACCGGACGAAGCTCATCATCAGCCGTGGCAAAGAGGGTTCTGGATATACCTGCGAGCAGCACCTCCGCCGGCAGGGTGAAGCCGAACCGCTTCTCTGTTTTGATCACCGGCAGCACCGGGAAATCAATCCCATTCTGACCGACGATGCTGAAACGTCCGTTCTCCGAGTTGATGACAACAGCCATGGTGTCAGGATTGATATCAAACGTGAGTGGCTGCTCGGAGAACTCCTTAAGAGTATCGAGAAGGATTCTGGCCGGCAGGGCTACGATACCGCCTCCGTCGATATTGTCAAGCCTCATGCGTGTGATGAGCGTAGACTCAAGGTCGGAAGCTGTGATCTCAAGGTCATTACCGCTTATGTTGAACAGAAAATTGTCAAGGATCGGGAGAGTATTCTTTGAACTGATTACCCTGCTGATTGCCTGCAAGTGACCCAGGAGCTCTGTACTTGATACAACAAATTTCATATTGTCATCCTTTTAAGTTATTGCAAATTATGTCTGCATCAACCGGTAACTAACTGACTATGTGAGTTGTCTGGTTTAGTGGCCGGTTTATCAATATTACAAAAAAATATCTTACCCTCAAACAATTTTATTTCACTGAAATATAATGGTTGCGCTTGATGGCGTTATAGGTGACTCCGGCAAGAATGATGATGATTAAAGGCACAATGGTATTCACTATCTGCCACAGTGTACGCTGGCTTTTTATCCTGGCCTGATCGAGGAGTCTCGGCTTTATCTCACGCGAACGCATCTCAATGAGTCCGTTGTCATTAACAAGATAGTTGATGCAGTTGACCAGGAAATCCTTGTTACCGAAGGTCTGCATGGTATACCTGTCGAGCCCCAGGGTGAGTGGCTCGGGCACCCCTCCTGACCAGCTTATCTCGTTTTTGATGATGTCACCGTCGGCAACCACTATCATCCTTGTAGGTTTGCTCTCTGTAAGTATCTCCCTGCCTGCCTCGCCCATAATGCTCTCTGTCATCCTGTTGGCGAATACAGAGCGGAAGGTTCCCTCGAGCAGCACGGCTACCGGCAAGGGCCCGGTGTTGAACATCTCATCAGGGACCAGCTCGTCTGCCTCAGCCAGTGAGATGACCATCGGTGGCATGACGGTGCGCGCCTGATCAGAGGTTGTCAGCAGTATTGTCTTTTTTACTCCCGCGTCACGGCCGATGGTATCAATCGTACCTGCAAACTCAGCCTTCACCCTGTTGAGGTTGCGTGTCACCGGGTTATCCTGTGATGGCCTCAGCAGCGGATAGTATACCCATGGTGAAGGCACGTACTGTGGTTCACCGCCGGGGTTGGTCACTCTCAGTGGTATGAGCATGCAGTCGGCATCCTGTATGATTACAGGATTGATTCTCGCCCCGTATCTAAAGAGCATATCATTGAAAGAGAGAGGCTCATAAAGGGCTACGGTTGAGCCTGCTGCAAGACTGTCGGCATTGACCTTCACCTCTTCAGCCAGCCACAGCACCCGTCCGCCATTCATGATATACTGATCTAAGATGAACTTATCCTTTTCGTCTATCGTCTTCTCAGGCCCGGCAATGATAAGGGCAGCGTAATGATCAATGATACCCGGTCTGCCGCCAATCACGCCCCTGTCTATATTGTAGAATTTTGCCAGCTCCAGTGTAATGTCAGCTACATATATTTCGTCAAGTTCACCATGACCCTCAATGAATGCAACAGTGTGGACAGTATCAGCCGTTGCGGTGGCAATGGCCTGTATGATCTCATATTCTAGTCCTTCAGTTGAATGCAGCAGGTTAGTCTCAGCAGGCAGCGTTGGGTTGTTCCTGAGGAAGTTAACGGGTATCACCGTCTCGCCGCTGGTGACCGTGAGTGAAGGAAATATTCTTTTCTGGGATCTTCCTCCCTCGCCGTCAGAGGCCATGATATTTACCGGCATCAGCCCGCGGCTCATGAGCTGGCTGTGGAGCTTGTCGCGCTCATTGCGGTCTGATGACCCTGAAGGATTGATGAAGTCATATGATATCTTCCTGCCTGACATTATGCGGAACTCGTCAAGATACTGCTCCACGTTGCGTTTCAGCTTCCTGAATGCTATTGGCAGCTCACCGTCAAGGTAGACATCAACCTTCACCTCCTTGTCAAGCTCTTTGAGTATGCTCTTCGTCGGCGCCGCCAGTGTAAATCGTCTGTCCTCCGTAAGGTCAACCCTGATATGTGCCAGTGACAGAAGGAGGCATGCCGCTCCGGTGCAGGCTATTATCAGCAGGGGTTTTCTGATCCGGCTTCTGCGTAGTGCTATCCTGGCTGCCTCATTAAAGAAGACCGCCACAAAGATGAAGTATGAGAGGTCACGTATATCAAGCACGCCCCTGCTTATAGACCTGTAGTGTTCATTAATGCCAATGGATGATACCGTCTCGCCTGCCGATGAGATACCGGGCAGCATGGCCAGTGCATCAAGACCCTTGTACATGATGAAGGAGAGCGCGGCAGCGATGATAAAAGATATGACCTGGTTTCCTGTGAGTGATGATGCAAAGAGACCGATGGCTGAATAGACGGCGGCCAACATCATGAGACCGATAAAAGAGCCGGCGGTGCCGCCCCTGTCAAGATTACCCGGCGTCTCTCCGAGCACCCATACTGAGATGACGAACACTATACATGGCAGCAGTGCCAGCAGCACCAGAAAGAGTGAGGCCAGGTACTTGCCGTAGATGACAGCACCGTCGCTCACCGGGCGTGACCAGAGAAGCTCGGCTGTGCCTGCCCTTCGCTCTTCCGAGAAAAGCCTCATGGTGACGGCAGGCACCAGAAAGAGAAAGATCATAGGGGAGAGCACAAAGAGAGTGTCAAGTCCGGCATAGCCGCTGTCAAGGAGATTCCACTGGCCGGGCATAATCCACATTATCAGACTATTGGCCAGAAGAAACACTATCATGACAATGTAACCTGTCAGAGAGCTGAAAAAACCTGCAATCTCTTTTCTGAAGAGAGTGAACATAATCTTTAGTTTGTTGTAAAAGTATCCAAAACTTTCAAGGCTTCACCGGCCTGCGGGCATTTTTGACATCAGTAATCATTGTACCCGGATAGTAGAAGCCTGTTATCTTTTCATAAGTCATATTCTTTTCTGCCATATGTTTCGCCCCGTCCTGGCAGAGACCAACACCATGACCGTAACCCCTGCCATTCACTTCTATGCTGTCACCGGCACGGGTAATGGCAAAGTAAGCTGACCGCAGTGCGAAAGCTGTCCTTATATCTTCACTGCTGATGGTTTTACCGCCTGCCATTCTGTTGGCTATTCTCACCGGTTTGCTTCCCGGAGCAGAATAGAGCTGTATATCTGCTCCCGGCGCGATTCCTTTGCTGCCAATGAAGTTGTTCCACTCTTTCAGTGGCAGGCTTTTCTTCCATGATGATGATGCTGAGTAGCTGCACCAGGGGTCAATGACACTTATCAGGTATGGATAAGCTGCCAGCCAGACATCTGCAGATGAGGCAGTCATACCGCCGCAGTTACCATGAAACGCGGCTACAATAAGCATACTGTCACGGTCAACAAGTACCTTCCCTGCTGTAGCCCGGCATGCGTCTGTGATCACCTTGTCACTGATAATGCCCGGGTAAACCTGACA
>CAYQNT010000142.1:0-6335 GCA_964418865.1 uncultured Rikenella sp. | reverse complement strand
TACGGTAATGACTGATTCAACCCTGAGCGCAGAGTTCAGCGAGGTACATTATGACTCATCAGACCCTGAAAAATACCTTCCGGCTGTGCTCCAGCTTGAAGAGGTGGCCTGTAAAGACTGGCTGACGAATAAGGTTGACCGCTCGGTCACCGGGCGACTGGCAAAACAACAGTGCGCCGGAGAGCTTCAGCTTCCTCTTAACAACCTGGGAGCGATAACACTCGACTATCGCGGGAGAAAGGGAATGGCTACAGCACTGGGACATGCGCCCGCGGCAGGACTGATTAATGCTGCGGCCGGATCGGTACTGTCAATTGCCGAAGCCCTTACTAACATCGTCTGGGCACCGCTGGCTGACGGACTTAAGAGCGTATCACTCTCTGCCAACTGGATGTGGCCATGCAAAAACCCCGGAGAAGACGCCAGGCTTTATGAAGCAGTAAAGGCAGCCAGCGACTTCGCCTTGGCGCTGGGGATAAACATACCCACAGGCAAAGACAGCCTCTCAATGACGCAGAAATATCCTGACGGCGCGGTCATCAGTCCCGGTACCGTCATAATCACCGCGGTGGCCGAGGTGGAAGATGTGCGCTCCATCGTAGAGCCTGTTCTGAGAAATGACCTGACAACGGCCATCTTTTATATTGACATGAGCGCCATGAAGCCGGCTCTCGGCGGCAGTGCCCTAAGCCAGACACTGAACAGCCTGGGGACAACAGCACCTTCAGTGAACGATCCGGCATATTTTGCTGAGGTTTTTCAGGCCTTGCAGGAGATGATAAACAGGAAAATGATCATTGCCGGGCATGATATCTCTGCAGGAGGCATGATAACTACATTGCTGGAGATGTGTTTCGCGAATCGTGAAGGAGGACTGACACTTAACCTGACAGAGATCGGTGAAGACGACACCGTGAAGCTGCTCTACAGCCAGAACCCCGGAGTGATAATACAGGTAGCCGACGAAGCAGAGACAGAAGAGTTCTTGCTGGAAAGGAATATACGGTTCTTCAGCATAGGACAGCCGGCAAGGCAAAGGGAAATATTCGTGACAAACGGTGCGGGCAATTTCGTGTTTGACATTGACAACAGCCGCTCTCTGTGGTATCACAGCTCATACCTCCTTGACCGCAGACAGTGCGGGCCGGAACTGGCAAAAGAGAGATATGACAACCATGGTAAAAAAGCACTGCAGTTTGACCTTAAGGATTTCAAAGCCAGCTTCGCCGCCCTGGGAATAACCCCCGACCGTAAGAGACACACAGGCGTTAAAGCTGCTGTCATCAGGGAAAAAGGCGTTAACGGCGACAGGGAGATGGCACACGTTCTCTGGCTTGCCGGTTTTGACGTGAAGGATGTGCATATGACTGACCTGATCTCAGGCCGCGAGACCCTGGAAGAGCTTAACATGATAGTCTTTGCGGGAGGATTCTCCAACTCAGACGTATTTGGCTCTGCCAAAGGATGGGCAGGAGCGTTCAGGTATAATGCAAAAGCACGCATAGCCCTTGAGAATTTCTACAAAAGAGATGACACCCTCTCTCTGGGAGTATGTAACGGATGCCAGCTGATGACCGAACTCGGTCTCATTGTCCCTGAACATGAAGAGAGACCTCGCCTTGAGCAAAATGCTTCCCGTAAGCTCGAATCAGATTTTCTGGGAGTGAAAGTCTCTTCCCGAAACTCCGTGATGCTTGCAGGGCTCGAAGGGATGGAGCTGGGCATATGGATTGCCAACGGTGAAGGCAGGTTCGTTCTGCCCTACCCTGAGGAGAAATACAATATTGTATTGAAGTACAGCAACAGCTATTACCCTGCCAATCCTAACGGGTCAATGTATGACGCGGCAGGCATCTGCTCAGCCAATGGCAGGCACCTTGCTATGATGCCTCATCCTGAAAGAGCCTACTTCCCATGGCAATGCGCATACTATCCGCATGACAGACTCCATGACGATACTACGCCTTGGATAAAGGCATTCATCAATGCGAGGAAGTGGGTTGAGAAAAAAGTAGGGAAAGGTTGATAGTCATAACCATAACTTTCTCCTCCTTTTTTAATTAGGAGTACCCCGGTAATATCGTCGGGGAGAGGTGGTGATTCCTGACAGACCCACTAATTCACCAGAGGCTTCAAGATCAGTGAGTTGATAAGCGTCTGCTTCTCAAGGCTGATATCTGTGATACTTGAGCTGAGAGGTTTCACCTTATCACTTATGACCTGTATCTGATATTCACCAGGCTTGCTGAAAAAGATGGACCCCATATGTGAATCAGCCCTATACCACGGTTTCCTCACACTATTGTCATCCAGAACAATCTCATCACTTATCGGCTTCTTTGTGAGTCGTGAGTCACCTGCAGTAATGATTACATTATCAGCATAGTAAAGTTTTGTACTGTCAGATGTCAGGCTTGAGAGCCATACGTCATAGCGCCCCGGCTTTTTTACAGTAAAAAGCCATTCAGCTGTATTATACTGAGGATTATCGCGAACCTGTATGAGATCTGCATCTGCTATCAGCAGTACAACCCCTTTCTCCTGACCGGCAGTCCTGTCAAGCTTGCCCAGCTGATTCGTACCTTTATCAGCCCCATCATGTCCACATGAGGTGATACCTATAACCACAGCAAAAGCAAAAAGTCCTAATATTTTAATGTAATTTTTCATTCCGAAGGTAAATTTACTTGTCAATTGAACATCAAAAATCATTCCAGAGTTCAGCTGAAATTTATGGCGCAAAAGTAAATCCAATTTTCCGATATACGAAACGGCATCTAATCAGTTATTTACAAACCGAAAAAGTTTTCAACTATTAGTGAGAGTATGCGAGGTGATCTTTTTCAATTTGCCTCTGGTCTTCTTTGCAGGTTCATGAAGCGCGGCAGCCACCAGTTCAGCTATGTCGCTCACCTTCGTGGTGGTGGCCTGTACGAAGGTCTTCTTGCATAACGGACAGGCGGTAATAAGTTCGTCTGGCGACGAATGGGTAAGAATTGATGCAGCATCAGCAGCTATAAGCGCGCGTTTGCCTGATGCCAGAGTGAGGTTGCCAAGACTGCCGCCACAACAAAGTGACATGTTCCTCTCCTGCGGCGTCTGTTGGAGGTCAGCCACATAGCTGATCACTGCCCTTGGCTCGTCATATATTCCTGATCCACGGCCTAACTCGCAAGGGTCATGATAGACCACTTTCCTGTGAAGGTATCCCAGACGTAGTGAGCCCTCCTCTATCAGCAGGTTAATGAATTCTGAATGATGCATCACCTGTGCCTCAAGATAATAGCTCTCCCTGAATATCTTGTAACAGATCGGGCATGACGTTACAAGTATCTTTGCCCCTGATTTCCAGATTATATCGGAGTTATGATTGATCAGTTCACGTGCCTCCTTATCCCTTCCTGCAAGCATCAGAGGCCGTCCGCAACATACCCCTCCCTTCTCGTCCATAAATCGGTAACTGACGCCCGCACTATCCATGATCTTCTTCATTGCAACTATCACTGAAGGAGTGAGGTGCGTCATGCACCCGGCAAAGAAAAGCACCTCAGCCTGATCCGGATCCTCTTTTACCAGGTAATTATATGACTGCGTGGGCTGCAGTTCTATTGTGCTTCTCTTTCCTGTGAGTGAATACCTTTCAATGAAACCCTGCTTTCTGTCCTGCCTCTCTCCCTGCCTTCTCTCTATAAGGCGCATCGGACCCAGCTCAATACCTACCGGACATACCTCTTCGCATCTTCCGCACATAAGGCAGTTTGCGGTGATGGCAGATATATCTCTGTCATTCCGTAGTCCTTTAATGAAGTAAGTTGATTGAATATCATGTATTCCTGCAGCATAGCTCATCTGGCAGACACTGATGCATATTCCGCATGAAGAGCAGGCATGCGTCTGTACTTCAGTGTAGGAAGATGGTCTGTCACCGGTAGTAAGGCCGGAGTTACGCATGAAGATCAGTACTAACTCTATTGGTATATGAAAATATCTTGAAATGGGAAGCAGGAAGAAAAATACCCCAAGTGAAAGCGAGTAGAGCCACCAGAAGTAGGGTGCAATTTGAGCTACAGGAAGAAAAGCTGCAAGAGCAGCACCAAGGTTTCCGGTCAGGAAGCTGCCGCTGCCGTAAGCACCACATGTAAAGCTCTCAGCCAGCAGCCTTGATGGGAAGATAAGCCACAGGCTTATCAGCGCCAGACGGTCAACCCATTTATGCCGGGTCCTCTTTTTCATACCCATCATACCTGGTATGAACCTCTTTATCACCGCCAGCAGCAGTCCTGAGAGAACGAAGGCCAGCAGCAGATCCATCCAGAAACTATAAACACCTGCAAATCCTGAACCTCCGTGTTCGGGGTTAAACCAGCGGAAAAATATGGCATGAGAGGGAGGATTAAGATGTCTCTGCCCAAAAAAGTCAGCCTCAATGGTTCCAAAAACTATAATCAGGAACCATCCGAACGCCAGGCTCATATGCATATAACCCAGAACAGGGTTCTGGCGGAATATCTTACGGTGCAGAAGGCTTTCCGAGAATATCTCCCTGAGACTCTGCATAAAGGGCCTGCCAAAGAAACCTCTCTGCAGACGCAGCTTGTCAGGGCGCGACAGCTCCCTGAACCATATGGTGCTGCGTACCACACTGTATATCAGTATGAAATACAAACCCAGGTTGAATGGCAGGGTGAACAGCTCAGAGTTCATTCCTGTCAAGTTTCCTGATGGCCAGGGTAAATAGCTCAGAGTTCATTCCTGTCAAGTTTCCTGATGGCTGCGGCCGCGGCAGCCACCACATTGCGTGTATTCACACCTCTCGGGCATACCAGAAGACATTTGCCACAGAGCATACAGCGTGTCACCTCCTCACGTAATGGTTCAATCTCACCACGACGAATAAGAGTATTCATGCGCCTGAGGTTAAATGGCTTATGATAACCGGCAGTACAGGTAGCTGTGCATCCCCCGCAGGCAAAACAAAGTTTGAAACTCGGCTCCATGAGTGTGACATACTCCCTCACCTTCCGGTCTGAGGTATCATAATCAATGAGCCTGCTGCGGTTGATGGTGAAGCCGAACTTGTTTGCCTGGCTCATACTCATTGTCCGTTAAGGTATCTCGCCGTCTCTTCCACAGCCGCCCGGGCATGTGATATAGTATCTGTGATATTCATCGGTGCTGTACAGGTACCGGCATAAAATACGCCCTTTATATTGCTGAGGTTGTTGCCATAGTGATGATCAGCAGTCTCCAGAAACCTATTGATGCCGGTATTTAGCCCTGATGCTTTTGCAAACCTCGCTCCCGTCTCTGACATCTCCATCCCCACCATCAGAATCATCAAATCAAGCTCCATCTTTAGCGGCCGGCCGGCAAGCGTGTCCTCTACCTTAATAACCAGCCTGTTATTTATATTTACCGATGCCTCTGACACTTTACCCCTGATGTAGTTGACGTTATGAATCTCCTGAGACTCACGGTAGAGCTCCTCATAGTTAGGGCCATACATTCTCATGTCCATATAGAAGCAGAAGACTTCGCACGAAGGAATCATCTTCTTTACCTCTATTGCCTGTTTGACTGCAGCAACGCAACACACCTTTGAGCAGTGGTTATTGTTGACCTTCTCATCACGTGAACCCACGCAATGAATGAATCCTACGCGCAATGGTACCGAGCCGTCAGCCTTGATGACCCGGCCTCTGTTGAACATCTCCTCAAGCTCAGCGGAGGTAATGACATTGTCATAGATGCCGTATCCATACTCCTCCTTGCGTCGGGCATCAAAGAGGTCAAATCCCGTTGCAACAATTACCGCATCAGCCTTCTCTTCCGTTCCGCCGGAAAGAGAGACAGCTACTTCGCGGCCATGGTACCTCACCTTTTCAACTGTGGTACCGGTAATAACTTTAATGTTATGATGCTCAATCCTTTTTCTGAGGTAACCCCGCACCTCCTCTGCCGGCCTGCGGTCAGGGAAAAGAGCATGCCACTGTGCCAGGTGTCCACCCGGATCATGACTCTTCTCTACCAGTGTCACCCGGAATCCCATCGCGGCAAGTGCTCCGGCGGCTTCCATTCCTGCTACGCCACCGCCGGCAACAACAACATGTTTTAAGCTCTCTTTCATCCGTTGATAAGGTTGGCAGGTTCAGGCAACCTTGTGCCATCCTTTGCCAGGTATCTCCGGGAAGGGTCAGCCTTGATACCCATCTTATGCAGAAGGGAGAGCGACTGAACATTATGGTACTGAAGACCCAGCTCCCAGGGGTCATAGCCCAGCACCAGCCCGGCCACCTCCTCATAAGTCAGGACGGGTACTCCATGTCCGTCAGCCC
>CAYQNT010000141.1:0-6427 GCA_964418865.1 uncultured Rikenella sp. | reverse complement strand
ACTCGAACCTGCACATCATTGCTGACACTAGTCCCTGAAACTAGCGCGTCTACCACTTTCGCCATCTGGGCCACTTCAAGATAAAAGAGCTTTGCCTTTTGTCTTTCAATGAGGGTGCAAAAGTAAATATTTTTTTTAATCAATCAGTCACTTTGCTTAAAAGACAAAAAAAAATCATGTCAGAAGTCTCTTTTATCTATATTTGACCCCCATATTGTGATGCATATCCATAACAGGCTGCATCAAACGGTGATAAGGTAAAATGAAGATCTATAAATTCGGCGGGACCTCAGTTGGCAGTCCTGAAAGCTTCAGAGCGCTGATCCCTCTGATAAATGACGGCGAGGCGAAGGTTGTTGTGCTTTCGGCCATGGCCGGCACCACAAATGCCCTGCTGGAGATTTCGGAACTGTTTTCTGCCGGCAACAATGATGAGGCTGCTGTCAAAACGAGTAACCTGCGCGAAAAATACCACCTCGTAACTGATGAGCTTTACAAATCTGTTTTATGGAGAGAGAGAGCGAATAATCTCATTGATGAGCATTTCAACTATATCATTGCTTTATTTTCACATGAGTTCAGCCGGCATAATGAGAAACGAATCATTGCACGCGGTGAGCTGATATCTACAGCTCTGCTGCATTTCCTGCTTGCTGAAGAAGGTATCCCCTCCCTCCTTCTCCCCGCTCTTAATTTCATGAGGGTTGACAAGGATGGCGATCCTGACTACTTCTATATCAGGGAGAACCTAAAGCGTGAGATGGCGGCTGTCAGTGATGAAAAGATAATGATCACCCAGGGATTCATCTGCCGCAATGTCAATGGCGAGACCGACAACCTGCGGCGTGGTGGCAGTGATTACAGCGCCACTGTCATAGGTGCTGCCTTAGGTGCTGAAGAGGTACAGATATGGACTGATATCAGCGGACTGCATAACAGTGATCCCAGGTATGTTGAGAACACAAGGGTGGTGAGGGAGCTCTCCTATGCCGAAGCAGCTGAGCTGGCTTTCTTTGGAGCAAAGATACTGCACCCTTCCAGCATCAATCCTGCCCGTCTTAAAAATATACCTGTCAGGCTCAAGAACACCACTGATCCCTCAGATGAAGGCACCCTGATCACATCATCCTCTGCTTACGAGGATTATAAGGCTGTGGCGGCAAAAGACGGCATTACCGCCCTGAGGATCCGTTCTGACAGGATGCTTATGGCCTATGGCTTCATGAGAAGGATTTTTGAGGCGTTCGAAGCATACAAGACGCCGATAGACATGATCTCAACATCAGAGGTGTCCGTTTCACTGACCATAGAAGACCCTGATAAGCTTGATGACATTGTCAGGTCACTGAGCTCAATTGGTGTCATTGAGGTTGACCGCAACCAGACAATAATATGTATTGTGGGCGACTTCCGGCCTGAGAGGGTCGGTTCTGCACCCGAGGTATTCGAGGCCCTAAATGATATACCCGTCAAGATGATATCATACGGAGGCAGCGAGAGCAGTGTTTCCATACTTATTAATACAAGCGACAAGATCATAGCACTGAAGTCGCTCAGTGCCAAACTATTTCCTGAAGAATGATGTTCACAGAAGAGACTATTCAACAACTGAGGAGTAATCAGACTCCCTATTATTATTACGACCTTGATATGCTGCACGAGACTCTTGCGGTGGCATCCGGTGAGGCAGCAAACAGGGGGTTTAAAGTCCATTTTGCCGTGAAAGCCAACTTCAATCCTGTGATCTTGAAGATCATAGCAGGCTATGGGTTTGGAGCTGACTGTGTCAGCGGAAATGAGATTGAGCTTGCCATAGACTGTGGTTTCCCGGCTGACGAGACAGTCTTTGCAGGTGTAGGAAAGAGCGACAGGGAAATAGAGACCGCTCTGCGTCTTGGTATCAAGTGCTTTAATGTGGAGTCGTCAGCTGAGCTGGAAGTCATTGACAGTATTGCAGGCAAGATGGGGAAAAAGGCCTCTGTAGCCCTGCGCATCAATCCCAATGTTGATGCACACACAATCAAAAATATTACTACCGGCACCGATGAGAACAAATTCGGAATAAGGATCTCCGATCTTGAAAGGGTTACCTCGCTCTTTGCTGATCTGGAGAACATTGAATACTGGGGCATTCATTTTCATATCGGCTCGCAGATCACTGACCTGCATGTGTTCCGCAACCTATGCTCCAGGGTCAATGAGTTATGGACATGGCTCAGAGAGAGAGGCCTTGAACCTGATGACATCAATGTTGGCGGAGGCCTGGGAGTCAACTATGATGACCCTGACCGTTTCCCTCCTTTCGCAGATTATTTTGATATGTTCAGGGAGCATCTCGACAGCCGGATACACAGTTCCATCTCCTTTGAACTGGGGCGGTCACTCACAGCCAACTGTGGCTCACTCATTTCAACCGTGCTTTACGTCAAGCCCGGCATAAATGAAACCTTCCTGATACTCGATGCAGGAATGACAGAGCTGATGAGGCCGGCACTCTATAACGCATATCACCGCATAGAGAATCTCACGTCTAAGCTCCCGGTGAAAAAATACACCGTGGCAGGACCGATCTGCGAGACCACTGACATTTTCGGAAAGCACATTATGCTGCCTGAGACCAGTCGCGGCGACCTTATAGCACTGCGTTCTGCAGGAGCCTACGGAGAAGTAATGGCCTCAAGGTATAACATGCGACCGCTGCCTCCATCATTCTTCTCTGACGAGCCGGCATAAGTGTGCTGCTGCATTAGTTTTTCTTCCTCAGCCTCTTTTTTACAGGATCTGAGAAAAAGAGCATAATAAGGCCGAACACAAGTGTGCACACTCCTGATATCAGGTTCACATTAACGTTCAGTGAAGCTGCATACATAGTGTCGCCAATGGTGGCCAGACCATATATTGTTATAATCAACCCGAATATCGAGAACATCAGTCCAATAGGAAATCTTATATCTATCATTATACTTATTTTTTAGTTTACCAGAACAATACAGAAAGCACAATCATAATGATTCCGACGATCAGGGCCAGGAACCAGGGTCTTGAGTACCATGCCACGCCGCTGTCGTCGAGTTTCGGTGTCATGGAGTAGACCAGTCCGTTGAGTTCTGCGTCACTCTTTTCACGTTTTGAGAGCAATGATATTGTGACGGTCAGTATTGCTGCCGTAGAGAAGGCGTAGATTGCTGTCCAGAAGTTCTGGGCCATTTCAACCGGGTAGATATGCGTCACGGCAATCCATCCTCCCTTAACGAGGGTATCTGCTCCTTCCGGCTGGGTGAGTCCGTGATGAACAAGAGCCACCGCAAAGCCCATCAATAATCCCGTGAAGGCTGCATTGCCTGTTGACCGTTTCCAAAACATGCCGAGGAAGATCACCGCAAAGAGCGGGGCATTGATCATTGAGAAGACCGTCTGCAGGAAGTCCATGATGTTACCGAACAAGCTGGCGAGATAGGCAGCTGCAATGCTGACAACCACGCCTACGATAGTTGCCATCTTGCCAACCTTAAGGTAATGACGATCATCTGCGTCTTTATCACCAGTTACCGGTCGTATATAGCTCTGGTATATGTCATAGGTCCAGACAGTGTTGAATGCAGAGACGTTTCCGGCCATCCCTGACATGAATGAGGCAAGAAGCGCTGTTACACCAAGCCCGAGCACACCGGCAGGAAGATACTGCTTCAGCAGCATGATGATGGTATAGTCATAGATAGGCTGCCCGGCATCATTAAGCGGCAACGCGAATCCTTTCAGAGGATCATTGAGCAGTACCAGGGCTGCAATACCAGGTATAATGATCAGGAAAGGGATGAACATCTTTGGTATGGCGCCAATGAGGGGGACTTTTCTGGCTGCCGTCATTGATTCGGCGGCCATGGCTCTCTGCACGATCAGGAAGTTCGTACACCAGTAACCGAAGGAAAGAACAAAGCCCAGTCCTGCAAAGATACCGTACCATGCAACGCCCAGCGGGTTACCTGCGGCGCTACCTGTATATTTCCAGGTTGTTGTCCATGCATCTGCAGCAAATCCCTTACTTTCAACAATAGGAGCCAGACTGGATTGCAGTCCTCCCCAACCTCCAACATCACTCATAACAAGGATAGCCATAGGCAGCAGGCCGATCACAATGATGAAGAACTGAAGCACTTCGTTGTAGATGGCAGATGAAAGACCGCCGAGATAGGTATATCCCAGCACTATTGCAGCAGATGCAAGCAGTGAGAAATTAAAGTTCCAGCCAAGCACATATTCAAGAAGTATAGCAAGCGCATACATTGAGATACCTGATGCAAGAATAGTCATTACGGCGAAGAGAATAGCATTCAGTCCGCGTGTCTTCTCATTGAAGCGCAGCTTCAGGTATTCAGGTACCGATCGTGCCTTTGACCCATAATAGAAGCGCATCATGAACAGAGCCAGGAAGACCATTGCAGGTATAGCGCCAATCCAGTAGAAATGAGTAGTAAGCATCCCGTATTTCAGACCGGAGCCTGTCATTCCCATAACCTCAAGCGCGCCGAGGTTTGTGGAGATGAACGCCAGGCCTGCTACCCAGGCAGGGATTGATCTTCCGGCCTCAAGGAAGGCAGAGGCGTTTTTCATGTACTTCTTCAGGGCCCATCCGATACCCAGTACAAAAATAAAATAGACTACCATGATGAGGTAGTCTATTCCATGAAGTGCGAATTTTGTGTCCATGTAAGTTCTTCGATTAGGTTTGCGAACAAGCAAACTTAATGAAAATTATTACAGGGATTATTTCTCTGATAGCAATTTCTGCTATTGGCCTTTATTTTTTTACAGTACCCGCGAGTGTCCTCTCTTTGAGGGGCAACAACTGTTTTCTGTCGCGCGTGACACCACTTTTCGTTCCGGTATAATCAACCCAGGCTGTGAACTTGTTCAGCTGGTTATTGTAAAGCTTGTCAATGCGTATGAATTCAACATCTTCATCCCTCAGGGTATAGTTGTTGTGAGTCTGATGCCATACATCAACATAGTATTCATAAGGTCCGAGATTGGTAAAGACCACCTTCCCTGAAGAGTTGGTAAAGCCCTCTACAATAGCATTAGTCTCATTGTCCCAGTCCCTTTCAGTGGGATAAAGTATTACACTGGCGCCCGCCACAGGATACTGATCGTACCACTCAAGCACCTCTACCTCAAGCATCGTAGGCGACAGCACCTCGATATCAAGGTATGATCTGTCCAGGTTGCCTGACTTGGAATAAGCACTCAGAACCACTGTGAAGATGCCCGAGGCTGAATAAGAGTGTGCGGGCTGATAGGCATCTGACCAGGTGCCATCACCAAAGTCCCATTCGAAACTTGCTGCGTTGGTTGACTGGTTATAGAAGAGGACCTCCTCTCCTATCTCTGCTCTTACCTTATTTGAAAAGAAGTAGGCGTCAGGTTGTACCTCGCATGAGCTGAACATTATCGCTGCTGCTGCTGTTAATATTAATAACCTTTTCATCAGTATATAATTTATTTTAATTGTCTGATGGAACCTACATGTTGATGAAATTTGTTCATCAAGTATTTTGTGCTTATCAAAACATGTAGGTTTCATGGCTGCTGTTATTAGTGCTGTTATATCAAATCCAAATATTGTGCCAATCAATAATAGCGACACCGTAACATAGCGCTGAGTCGTTGGACTACTGAAGCCTCGTGCGCAAAAAAATATTATATTTGCAACCTATTTAAAGATTTAGTATATGATCCATATAACATTTCCCGACGGCTCCGTGAGGGAGTTTAGCAAGGGTGTGACGGGCTATGAGATTGCCAGGTCAATAAGCCCGGGGCTGGCTGCAGAGGTCTTTTCTGCTACTGTAAACGGAGAGGTATGGGATCTCTCGCGGCCGCTGACGGCCGATGCCACCCTGAGGCTCCATAAGTGGGATGATGCCGAGGGAAAGCACGCCTTCTGGCACTCCTCTGCCCATCTCATGGCTGAAGCGCTGGAGGCACTGTGGCCCGGCATCAAGTTCGGCATCGGGCCTGCCATTGAGAATGGTTTCTATTATGATGTCGATCCAGGGGAGGGCAAGGTAATAACCGATGCTGACCTGCCTCTCATTGAGGATAAGATGAAGGAGCTTGCAGCCATGAATAGTCCCATAGTGCGCTCTGATATAAGCAAGGGTGATGCCATGGCGCTCTTCACAAAGAAAGGTGATGAATACAAGACGGAGCTTATCTCTGAGCTTGAAGATGGCACCATTACGCTCTACAGCCAGGGCAACTTCACAGACCTTTGCCGCGGTCCGCATCTCCCTACCACATCGCAGATAAAGGCCATTAAAGTTCTTAGTCTTGCCGGCGCATACTGGCGTGGCGATGAAAAGCGCAGGATGATGACGCGCATATATGGAATCACCTTCCCAAAACAGAAGATGCTTGATGAGTATAT
>CAYQNT010000140.1:0-6487 GCA_964418865.1 uncultured Rikenella sp. | reverse complement strand
GAGCGAACTGGAGCCTCTTATCCTGTGCCCCATTCCTATAAGTGAAGACCCTATATGACAGTCAAGGCACCTGTGATATCTGCACCATAATGTTCTCAGCTCAAGCAGCGCCTGTGTGGCAAAGGCCGATTCGGGCCTGAGTCCGGCTTCAATGAAGTCGGCTACCACACTGTTCTCCTCGGGAGGCAGGGAGTCAAGTATTTCAATGGCCCTGTCACACTCTTCCTGTTGTTGTTTAACCTTGCCATGGACAAAAAGCGCGGGGGCAACGGCATTGATGACCAGCAGTTCTACCGACTGCTTCCCGGCACGGCCGGGCTTTAGGGGCACCTCTTTGCCGAAGAGATAGTGGTTATTCCAGTATTCGGAAGCCCTGACACTGAGCAGGGCTCTCAGGCTGTCAGTGTTATGACTCTCCAGCACTCTGGAGAAGAGACCGTCACTGTGCGACACCAGTGCGGCGAGCTGCGAGAGCCTGACGGTGGGAAAATTGGCGGGGCGCAGCCTGTGAAACTTCCACAGCCACCCCTCTACAGGCTGCAGCGAATATTTTGTTCGCAGTATCCTGTACTCACGCGAGAGCAGCAGGTAATAGTCATCCGTGACCGCCTCCCTGAAGAGTGCCTCATCAAGCAACCCTGCTGTACCAAACAGAAGAGCTTCCACCTGAATCAGGCTGTCAGAATGTTTCCTGATGATCTTCAGAGGGAGGCGTGAAGCCAGCATCTCAAAAGGGTCAGTGTTCACCCTGAAGCCAAAATACCGTGAGATGAGCCTGTAGACAGTCTCCTCCCAGTCGTTCCCTGTCTTTGACAACATCTCCCTGACCTCATTGCTTTTTCTCTCCAGCCGCTCAACAGCAAGAGACCAGAGCCAGTGTTTAACCATCAACCCGTCTGTCATGCCTATAAGGCCTGAGCAGGCCAGAATGGAAGGGTTGTTTATAAAATCGAGATAGTTATCCCAAAATGATGAGTCAAACTCAAGACGCGATGCAACCAGTCGGCGCCCTGATGCTGTGAAGACATCAGTGTCAGCGTTATGTACAAGGTGCATGATAACATTGTCATAGGCATGATCAGTATGGTGCCCATGCCGGTACCAGTCAGATGCGTTGATATGTATCTCGGTATTGCCTGCCCATTCTGTGCCGTCAATAATCAGGCGGGTGTTGAAAAAGTCAGGCCCGGAGTCGCGATTGTAATCACCGGGTGATACCACCTCAATCAGCCCGGCCTCTTTGTCGCAAAGCTTACCGGCATCAAAGAGCCGGTTTTTCCACAGCCAGTGCAGAAACTCTTCCTTCATGATCAATCAATTTTAAAATGCAGCTGATCAAAGATAATAAAACAGAATAATTAATGAAACGAATCAGGAGGACAGATTACCGGGACAGATTGGCACTATCGTCACAAGGAACCGCTCCATATCCTCCCCGCTGATAAGGACCCTCCTGAAAAGATACCTGGGATTCGAATAAAATGATAATCAGATTATGCCTCTGGAGATGGCTGTCTTTACAAGAGCGGCACTGTTTTTAGCATTGAATTTTATCAGCATGTTCTTCCTGTGAGTGTCAACGGTTGAAGGGCTGATAAATAGTTTTTCAGCAATTGCCTGGTTGGTAAACCCATCGGCTATAAGTTTTAGTATCTCACTTTCCCGCCTCGTTATAAGAGGTTCTGAGGTGCCGGAAACCGAATGTCCGGTCATTAGTTCTTTCACTCCCTGTCCATAATAAGCATTACCTGCGGTTACCTGCCTGATACCTTCTGTGATATCCCTGATATCCGAAGTTTTAAGCACAAAACCCTTTACCCCTGCCGCGACAGCCTTTTCAATTATATGACGCTGGGCAAGGGATGTCACTACAAGAATATTAATATCAGGATAACGGGCCTTTGCCTGTGTGGTAAACTCAACACCCGTCATGTCAGGGAGATTAATGTCAAGGAGGACAATGTCAAAACGGTTACTGTTAAGATATGAGAGTCCCTTGCCACCTGTAGCTGCATGAATGCAGACAGTATTTTCAAAGGTTTCGTTGATCAGGCGTATAAGACTGTCGGAGACTATCGGATGATCTTCAACGATCAGAACTTTTTTATTCACAGCCAGCGTTTGTGCAGACATATCATCAGATTTCAATTTCAATACTTATCTCCGTCCCCTGCCCCGGCTGACTCCAGATATCAAATTTCCCGTTCATGGCTGTCACCCGGTCACGTATGTTTTCAATACCCTTGCCTTTTCTCTCTTTTGCGGCCACGGCAGGGTCGAAACCTTTTCCGTTGTCAGTGACCTGCGCAGACAACCGTTTCTGTTCGGAAAATACCTGAACATTGATTTGTGATGCTCCTGCATGCTTCAAAGCATTGTTCACCAGTTCCTGAATTATTCGGTACATGGCCAGTTCAAGCTCTTTTGTATACCTTATCTCATCACCGAAGAACTGCAGTCCGATCTCAGGATTCCCTTGCGGGGATACCTGGGTACAAAAATCCTCAATTGCTGTCTTGAGGCCGTAATGACTAAGCGTCTCAGGCATCAGGTTATGTGCAATGCGCCTGAGTTCACTTATTGAGGTGTCAAGCAGGGAGAGGGCATGGGTGAATGCACTGACGTTTTCATGGGTGATGATAGCATTTTCTTTCATTGATGAGAGATTTATCTTTATCCCTGACAAAAGGCCGCCCAGGCCATTGTGAAGGTCACTGGCCAGCCTCGCTCTTTCAGCCTCCTCACCCTCCATGACAGACCTGGCCGCGAGGTAAAGTCTTTCTGTCTCCAGTTCAGCAATTTTCTTTTCCTTGATCTCATTATTCTGATCTGCAATTATCCTGTTTTTCCTGACAAGCCTCTTGTAATAGGTTATTGACAACACCAGCAATAAGATAACAGCTGAAAGTGAATATAACAGATTATTCCTTCGCCTTTTTTCTGCAGTCAGCTTCAGTATTTCATTTTCCTTGACCTTGCTCTGATAACTGGTTTCCAGTTCAATAATCTGTTTCGATTTTTCGGAATTGTAAACCGAGTCACGAATGATCATGTATTTGACATAATAATCATAGGCATTTTTGTAGTCGCCGATGGAATAGTACGGCATGGCCATTGCTTCGTACAGATATTGAATTCCCCCTGTCAGATTATGAGAGAGGCCGATTTCTTCGGACTCTCTAAAGGCAAGTATTGATTTGTCATAGTTTTTGAGACGGGTATAAGTCTTACCTAATGTATAAAGAGCACCTGCAATTCCTTCAGGATCATTTATCTCCCTGTAATATCCAATGGCTTTTTGTATGTAAACAAGAGCTGTTTCAGGCTTTTCCATATTGTTATAAACGGCGGCGATATTTTGGTTCCCGCTTGCTATGCCCCTCTTATCTCCAGTCTGGGAATAATAGCTGATTGATTCCCTAAAATATCTCAGGGCAGTAATAAAATCAAGGAGCCTCTCCTCATCATTCCTTAACTCACAGAAATGCCGTGAACTGTGAAGTGACCCAATATGGTTAAGCACCGTCGCTATGCCGCTGATATCCTTCTGCGCCTGGTATATTTCAAGGGCTTTCTGATGATAGTCGAGAGACTTGTTGAAGACCTCCATATAATAATAGACCATTCCAAGTTCATCATACAGATCTGCTATTCGTTTCTCATCATTTCTCTTTTCCTCTATCCTCAGACTGTTCAGGTAGCATGACATGGCCTCACGGTACATCTCACGACTGAGGTAATAACTTCCCAGGTCCTCCGCAGCACGGGAAATAAGGCCCGGTGAACCATCTCTGAGTGAGAGATCCAGCGCCTTACTGATGTAATACAGGGAAGAATCGGAGTGAATGCTTTTATACCTGGCACCTTCTGCAAGGTAATTCATAACAGTTACTGAATCTCTTTGGCTGGCATCACGATTCTCTTTTTGCAGTTTCAAGTCACCGTTCAGTATTCTTTCTACCGCAGTGCTTAAAGAATCAAAATTCTGACCTGCCAACTCGCATACTCCCAATAAATTGAATATCAACAATATAATAATAAGAAACCTTATCGGAGCCCTTTTCATATAACAATATATTGTACAAACCTAACGATTATTCGAACACCGGCATTCCCCTTTTTCGGGGATATTTAGGAATGAATGTAGCCTAAAATATACCTGAAAAAGGGGAGCTTGAATATGAAATCAGATTGTATTTTTACTTTACTTTATATATAATACTCAAAATCAGAACTTAAACCGATAATAAAATGAAATCTCTAATCAGAATTTGCATTGTACTGGCTTTGATCAGCCTGACAGTGAACGTACAAGGTCAGATCAAGGTTGACTTTAAGAGGAAGCTTGAGCAACAGGTAAACAACCGGCTCAATCAGAAGGCCGACCGGGCTATTGATAAGTCTCTTGATACTCTAGAGGATAGCATTGCAGCAGGAGTGAAGAAAGACAACAATACGGATAATTCCGGTAAGAGCAAGAAAAGCCAGGATGATCAGGCACAGGCAAAAAGTGATTCAAAGACCGGGAAAAAGGCAGAGAGTGATTCAAAGACCGGAGATAATGCCGAAAAGCCGCAGCAGCAGGAGCAAACCAGCCTTCAGAGCTACTCCAAATATGATTTTATCCCCGGTGAGAAAGTGATCTTTTATGAGGATTTCAGCCAGGATGCTGTTGGCGATTTTCCCTCTTTATGGAATACCAACGCTTCAGCTGAAGTGGTGACCACCAATTTATTTCCCGGCAACTGGTTGAAGTACGTAGGAAGGGAGTCTGTCTGGACTGACGCTCTACTCAAGCTTCCCGATAATTATACCATAGAATTTGATATTATACCCATCAAGGGAGAAGAGGGTGACGGTATGGCCGGTTACACATTCAGACTATATCAGTGCCAGAATGTCAAGGCATGGGATGGCGGAGCCGTTCCCGGCAAGGCGGGTTTTGCATTTAGTGTGGAATATTTCGGCAGACCAAGCTACCGGACCTATATCAACAGCGATGAAGGACGGGACCTTGGACTGACCGGATATGTGGAAAACGATGCATACAAACAGAAGCTTAATCAGAAATACCATATTGCAATCTGGGTACAGAAATCCAGGGTGCGCTTATACCAGGGAGAGAATAAGATCATTGACCTGCCTAAGGCTTTTTCTCTCACAAGCGTTAAAATGGACAGGCTAAGGTTTGAAGAGGGGGGTCTGATGGTGAGCAATATCCGCGTCGCAGTAGGTGCTCCCGATATGCGCAATAAACTCATGACTGAAGGGAAACTGGTCACTTACGGCATCTATTTCGACGTAAACAAAGATGTGGTTAAACCCGAATCCTATGGCACACTTAAAGAGATTGCAACTATATTGAATGAAGTTCCGGATGTGAAAGTGAAGATAGTGGGCCATACCGACAGTGACGGAGCCGATGCCGCCAACCTTGACCTTTCAAAACGCAGGGCTGCATCAGTTAAGAATGAACTGGTAAAATCATTCAAAGTGAACGGCGACCGCCTTGTAACCGACGGCGCAGGTGAGAGCCAGCCCGTTGCTCCCAATGATAGCCCCGTCAACAAAGCACTGAACCGCAGGGTTGAATTCATTAAACTCTGAACAGTGCCTGAAAATAATTAGTCAGCATACCTTGCCTGTTACATAAACCAATAAAACTGAAAAAATGAAACGGATATTACTTATACTGTTGGTTGCCGGTATTGCACTTGCCTCCTCTGCCCAGACAAGAACAGAGGCATACATGAAGAAGATACCGGCCCTGCCCAGGGATTCATGCAATGCAACGAGGGCCTCAGCCGAAGAATATAGGGAGATTGTCAGCATGCTGAAAGAACAAGTTGTTGAGGAACACGATGCCATTAAGGAAAGTGTTGATTCATTCATGGAATCCAACGAGTCTGCTATACAGGATAACGTAATGAAACAGATGTCACAGACGTACAGTGTCTCACAGGCTGACATAGATAAGATGAAGAACTCAAAGAATATGACAGCTGCTGAGAAACAGGCTATGGCAAGCAGTATGATGTCACAACAGGCCAACATGTCAATGGAGGAGGCCAAAAACCTCGGCAAGATGAGCGAAGCAGGCAAGAAAGCTTACGCTGAAGCCTTAGCAACGGAGCAGATGGCCACCGTGCAGGCTGACCCAAAGCAGGCCTCAAAAACTAATTATGCCGGGAGTATGTTCCAGAGCACCATATCACAGCAGGAAGCAAGCGCAAAGATTGCGGAAATCAATTCAAACATAGCCGCACTATACAGTCCAATAGAGAATGACCCGGGTCGAAAGAAGATGCTTGGCAGAATCAGTGAATGGAACAATAAGCTTACCTCCATGATGGGAATTGTCTCTGACATCGATAGTCGCGTGATGGACTCACTTGGCCTTCTGGTAAAGAACGAACAGATTGCCTACTGCAATAAATACACCCTGAACTACAGGAATGTACTTCGCAAACACATGCAACTCCTTAAA
>CAYQNT010000139.1:0-6505 GCA_964418865.1 uncultured Rikenella sp. | reverse complement strand
TTAATAGCAAGAATATGGCGGGAAGAAAATTCAGCCCTGTCACAATCATCAGTAGCACAAGCGTTCTGCTCCAGTAGATGGAAGGCACCTGATCAAAAAGATTGTGCCTGATTATCTCATTCAGGTCTGCAACAGACTCGCCAGTGACGTACCAGAGAGCATACATTATTATCCATGGCAGCAACGCTCCAGCAAGGCCTACGGTAAACTCTCGAATATCTGGACTCCTCAGAATAAGTGCGCCAATGAATACCAGTAAGATAAACCATACCGCGTTAGCATAAAAAAGTCCGGCAGACGATATCAGAAGGCCTGCGTCAAAAAAGCTGAAAGCCATGCCGTTGATGCGATATGACGAGATCATTCTCCATAATCCAACAACAATCAGCAGTGCTGCGGGCAGGGCAGGATTAAGAATCATCTCACCCGGGAACATCGAACAGAGAAGGATAAAGAGCAGGGGAGGCAGGAAGGTTCTGCGCGGTATAAAGAATATTGCAGTGTTGAACCTCAACATCACTATTGCCACAATCACCATAAGAACGAATGAAAGGGCCACAGCCAGAAGAGGATAGCCTGAAAGTGCCTGGGTGATGAGTCCCCACAGTGGCATAGGATCAGCAGTGTAAGACTTTATCACGTCAGGAGGATTAATAAAATACTGACTCCACAGTGCCAGTGCTGACAGCGTCAGCAAAAGCACCGGGCCTGCTCCTGTTCCTCTTAAGAATTTTATCATTTTATCATTGGTATCAGGTCAAAACCAATGTCTGTGCGATACTTCATCCCTTCAAAGTGTATCTTCGAGATGCTGCTGTAGCTTCTTTCAAGGGCTTCCTGCATGGTGGCTCCCATGGAAGTGACTGATAAAACCCTGCCTCCTGATGTCACAAGGGTGCCGCTGGCAGCACTGGTACCTGCGTGGAAGAGTATGCTCTTCTCAATATTTTCCGTTCCCTTAATGGCAAATCCTTTACCGTAGCTGTCAGGGTAACCTCCTGAGACCAGCATCACCGTGACAGCAGTTTCAGGAACTATTGCAATGGTACGTTCTGACAGGTTACGCGACGCAACGCCCATAAACAAATCAAGGAGATCACTCTCAATCCGGGGCAAGATTACTTCGCTTTCAGGATCGCCCAGTCGTGCGTTATACTCTATAACATAAGGGTCTCCCTTCACATTCATCAGGCCGAAGAAGATGAAACCGCGGTAATCGATACCTTCTTCCCTGAGCCCGTCAACTGTTGGCCTGATGACCCTCTCCTCCACTTTTGACATGAATAATGGGTTTGCAAAAGGTACAGGTGACACGGCTCCCATGCCGCCGGTGTTTTTTCCGGTATCAGCTTCGCCAATGCGTTTATAGTCTTTTGCATCAGGAAGTAACTTGTATGATGTGCCATCTGTAATCACAAAGGCAGACATCTCAATACCCTTCAGGTACTCCTCAATCACCACCTTGTTGCCTGCTGCGCCGAAACGGCCTCCGAGCATCCCCTTAAGTTCATTCACAGCTTCATCAAGATCATTGATGATCAGCACTCCCTTGCCTGCTGCCAGTCCATCTGCCTTAAGCACATAAGGGGGAGTGAGACTGCGCAGGAAGCTGACAGCCTCTGCAATGTTCTCTGATGTAAAGGTGGAATAGGCAGCGGTGGGGATATTGTGTCTCTTCATGAACCCCTTGGCAAAGTCTTTGCTTCCTTCAAGCCTGGCTCCACTCCGGCGGGGGCCTATCACCGCTACACGTGAGAGAGAGGGGTCATCTTCAATAAAATCTGCAATCCCTTCAACAAGAGGCCCCTCCGGACCGACAATCACCATCTCTATATTATATCGGAGAATGGCATCCCTCACCTCCTTAAAATCAAGTGGCTCAACCGGAATATTAACTGCCAGTGAGGCTGTGCCCGGATTGCCTGGTGCTGCATAAAGCCTCAGCGGCCTGTTGCTCTGCGCCAGCTTCCATGTAATTGCATGTTCGCGGCCCCCCGATCCGAGAATGAGAATATTCATTGCATAGGTTCTTTTCCCTGTTCAAAAGTAGCATTTAGACTGAAAAAACTCATCAATGAAGCAAATTATCAGGTTAAAGAACCGAAAGTATAGCCATTATCAATAGCATGGCCAATGAACCTGTCAAGGTAACCGGTCACGCTGCTTAATGATGTGTCATGCAGAACAATCACCGAACCTGGCCTATATCTTTTTGTGAGGATGTTATATGAAGCCCCGGGAGTCATCTTCTGATCGAAGTCATAAGGCATAAGATCCCAGAAAACAATCTGCATGCTCCTTTCCAGAATCTTGTATTGTCTTACGCGGAGTCTGCCATAGGGCGGTCTGAACAGGTTGCTGCAGGTAATATCTCTTCCTTTCATTGCATCAGAACAATAAGTCCTGATAGATGTCTTTAGCCCGTTAAGATGGCTATAGCCGTGGTTGCCTATCGTGTGTCCTTCAGCAACCATCCGGGCAAAGAGGCCCGGAAAGGCATGAACACTTTCTCCTGTGCAGAAGAAGGTGGCGTGGATATCACGTGCCTGTAAGAGATCAAGTATCTGTGGTGTCGATACAGGGTCAGGACCATCATCAAAGGTGAGATAGAGTTTTTTTCCGGTGCCTCTTAAACGGTAAATGGCATCAGGATATATAATTGCGGCGGGGAATGGTCTGCCGTAATTGCGTATCATCTTGCCGGAAGTTGTCCGTAATACCTCGTCAGCTCTTCAGAAGCCTTTGTTGCCAGCGCGTTCATTCCAAGCCTGCTTGTAATCCTGTAAACATCCAGCAATGCCTGTAGTGAGACAGAAACTGTGAAATCAAGACCATAGGCTTTGTTGTCGGGCAGTTTTGAGACAAAGCTCAACGCGACCACTGCATTATCAACAATGCCCGAGAGAACCCTTTCGCCTTCCTCCATACTGCCAGCCATGACGAGAGCCTCACCCAGATCACAGCAGAAATAATCGTAAGGCTTCTTTTCGGGAGGCACTATATTCAGTCCTTTTTCTGCCGCCGCAATGGCCCGCACCGTATCTCCTTCGAGTATCAGAGCCTTTGAGAGTCTCGCGAACTGACGCCTGAAGACGTCAAACATCCTGCGGTTGTTCTCATCAAGATATACACCTTTCTTTTCTGCATTGCCCCATTTGAAACGGTTCATCATATTCTCATACATCTCCTGCGTATCAACCATGCCTGTCTCACCCTGATCCGGCTGATCAATCTTTACAGGGCTTACCCTGTACGCCATACCCTCCAGTATGAAAAAATCTTCAAGACCGATGTATGTGGAGGACGGTACGGTAACCGAATAGTAAAGTGGCCGTACCCAGTTATTCCCGGCCACTACATCCATCACTGCCAGGTCATCCTTGATAGCCATCGTTCCCTTGAACTTCCATATTAAAGGTCTAAGCATCCTGTCAGCATGGTAGGGCCGTACTGCTCCTGTAGCAATCACATGAGCCGAATCGACTTCAACAGTAAATACCTTCACAGGGATAAAATTGAAATAGTCGCCCTTGCCTGAGAGGTCTACCTTGGCTTTTGGATCATCCGAACCAACAAACCCAATCACGTCCAGCAGTGGCGTCGGCTCTTTTATAAGCTCTTCAACAGGAAGCTGCACTCTTTCTCCCTCAATATACTTCTCATAGCCAAGAGTGAACGGCAACGGATCGGATTCAAATGCCTTACGGCTCATGGTCTCGATGTAAAAGCCACTCTGAAGATAGCTGAGATTGGCAACGCGTATGTCGGTACGGTAACCCTCAACGTCCTGTATATACCATAACGGGAAAGAGTCATTGTCACCGTAAGTAAGTAGTATGGCATTTTCATCACAGGAAGAAAGGTAGTTGGACGCAATGTCCCTTGCAGTGTACCTGTCTGACCTGTTATGATCATCATAATCCTGCAACAGCATCACCAGCGGCACTGCCGCAACTATCACCAGCGTTGATATCAGGGCGGCAGGATGTTCCTTCATCAGTTTACGCAGAAGTTCGTATAGCAGCATCACGCTCATACCTATCCAAACCGCAAAAGCATAGAATGAGCCGGCATAGGCATAATCCCTCTCCCGGGGTTGGCTGGGGCTCTGGTTAAGGTAGGTCACTATGGCCAGACCGGTCATCAGGAATAGCAGCAGTACCAGTGACAGTCCCTTCCTGTCGCGCCGGTACTGCCAGTATATGCCTGCCAGCCCTGCGAGCAGGGGTAGAAGAAAGAAAGTATTACGGGCAGGATTATTGAGGTTCTCTGCAGGCAGCATCGACTGATCACCGAGACGGGCATTATCCACAAACGGTATGCCTGTGATCCAATTACCATCAATGACGTTGCCGTTAGCCTGGATGTCATTCTGGCGGCCTGAAAAGTTCCACATGAAGTATCTCGTGTACATGACCCCCACCTGGTACCTGACGAAAAAGCGCAGGTTCTCGCCAAAGGTGGGCATGGTGACCTGTTTATTTTCTCCGCCTGACCTGACAGTCACTTTCCTCCCTTTTATCCTGCCCCAGTATTCATACTGACGGATATGATCAGGCTCACTGCTGTACATCCTGGGAAAGAGAGTTTTGAAACGCTTATCGTATTCATATTCTGCCTTGAAGTAAGGAACATACTTCCCCTCTTTCTTGTTATAACCCCCAATCGTCTTGTTGACGGCGGTAACCGGAGCAGAATAATAATGTCCGTATAAAAATGGCGCTCTCGGATACTGTGAGCGGTTGATATAATAGATGAATGAAAAGACATCGGAAGGGTCGTTCTGATTCATAGGCGGATGAGCATTCGCTCTTATGATGATGAGCGCGAATGAGGCATAGCCAAGCATCAGTACTGCCAGCACAGTCATAACAAAGTTCAATATGAACTTACTCTTCTTCAACGAGTACCATATACCAAATACGATTATTCCGGTCAAAAAGATAAGGTAGATATAGAGCCCCGTATTGTAAGGCAGACCAAGGGTATTGACAAAGAAGAGCTCAAACCAGCCGGCCACTTTAGCCACACCCGGGACAAAGACAAAGTTCAACACTCCCAGGATCAGGAAGCCACCGACCAGCGCACCGATTACTCCCTTCACTGTCACATTATGTTTTCTGAAGTACCATATTAAAACGAGTACCGGCAGTGCGAGCAGATTCAGCAGGTGAACCCCTATTGAAAGTCCCATCAGGTAGGCAATCAAGATGATCCACCTGGTTGCATGAGGCTCATCAGCCTCATCATACCAACGGAGCATAGCCCAGAAAACGGCGGCGGTAAAGAGTGAACTGGTAGCATATACTTCACCTTCAACAGCGGAGAACCAGAATGTGTCTGAGAAAGCATAGGCAAGTGCGCCTGCGGCTCCGGCACCCAGTATTGCGAGTAGCTTCCCTCCCGTGACATCTTGACTGTCACCGGTAGCAAGACGGATTAGCCTTGTTATGCTCCAGAAAAGGAACAAAATGGTAAATGCGCTGGCCAGGGCTGAGAGTATATTCACCATCATCGCCACCTTTGAGGTATCACCACCGGCAAAGAGAGTGAAGAAACGACCGAGAAGAAGAAAGAACGGGGCGCCGGGTGGATGGCCCACCTCCAACCTGAATGAGCAGAGGATAAATTCACCACAGTCCCAGAAACTCACTGTTGGTTCAATGGTCAGAAGATAGACCACTAGGGAGACAGCAAACACCGCCCACCCTGTTAGGTTATTCCACAGCCTGAATCCTTTTATCATTTTTCAACTATTTTATTTTTTATCATAAAACACCACTGCTGGCTCAGTATTGAATTTTGTCCGGGAGATCCTCCCATCTTTTAAATACCTTGTCACCTTCCTGCTTCAGTCCCCGGTCCATGACAATACTCCTCTTGTCAGTGGCAAGAGCCAGCTCAGTGTAAATCATGTTGTCATCAAACCCGGCTTCTGCAGCCCGGTAGCGGTCAGAGGCGTAGACAATGCGCTTGATACCTGACCAGTATATTGCTCCAAGGCACATGGGACAAGGTTCACATGATGCATACATGATACAGCTGCTGAGGTCATGTGTGCCAAGTGCATCAGAAGCCATGCGAATGGCCATTATCTCAGCATGTGCAGTAGGGTCATGGTCAGGCACAACCCTGTTGCCGGCCCGGGCAATAATTTGTCCGTTACAGACAAGCACCGCCCCAAATGGTCCTCCGCCGCCGGTTAGATTTTCTTCTGCGGTTCTTATTGCCAGATCAAGGAAATCCCTGTCCTCAACGCTTAGTTTCATGATTGGTGAAAGTGATAATTTACAGCTTGTAAAAATAAGAAAAGAATGCAGACAGAGTGTGTTGACCGGTAAGTGTGCTTTCTCAACATATGGATGATAAAGAAATTAAAAATAGAACATATTGCTCTAAGTAAAAATAAATTGTATTTTTGCAGACCCAAATTTGGGGTTTTTATATTTGAAAAATCATTAATTAACAAAACCTTAGTACAAAGTGAACACCTTAAGCTACAAGA
>CAYQNT010000138.1:0-6584 GCA_964418865.1 uncultured Rikenella sp. | reverse complement strand
TACAGCCTTATCATAAGTTGCATTAAGGCAGTGCATGCCCAGGTCATTCCACGCAAAGACAGTATAGTCACTTGAAAGTACTGCAGGAATGTCATTCTGCTTTGAGCAGCCGGGGCCTGCCAATGCAATAAGTGCCGGTAATGAGATCATTAAAATGAAATCATTGACGCGTTGTCTTTTCATAGTCTTCCGTTTTTAGATGAATATTTCCCCTTTCAAATACAGGATAGCGTGACCTGCTATAAGCGTACGGTCATCAGCTACGGTGCATTCGAGATAACCTCCGCGTGCGGAGAGCTGTCTGGCTTTCATTGATTTTTTATCAAGACGGGCAGACCAGAACGGTGCCAGCGTCGTATGAGCTGAGCCTGTGACCGGGTCTTCGTCTATACCTGCCTGTGGGCCAAAGAACCTGGAAACGAAGTCAGTATCTGACCCACGGGCAGTGGCAATCACACCCCGGCCATCGGCTTTTTCAAGCTTCCGGAAATCAGGTTTTAAATCAAGAATATCTGCTTCGGAACCGTATAGCAGCAGGTAATCACTTCTTCCCATGAACCACTCAAGCGGTTCTTTTCCCATGCTTTCCCTGATAAGTTCCGGCAGAAGGCATGTATGTAATGTGTCGGTGGGGAAATCAAGTTCAAGCAGGTCTCCGTTTTTTCTTACAGTGAGAGATCCCATTGTAAGTGTATTGAAGTTAACGGTATTCCTGTCAGGCTGGAGGATGTTCATGACTACATATGATGATGCCAGGGTGGCATGACCACACAGGTCAACCTCAGTGACAGGAGTGAACCACCTGATCAGCCAGTCGTCTCCGGCGGGCACGATGAAGGCTGTTTCTGAGAGGTTGTTTTCAAAGGCTATATTCTGCATAATATCATCAGTGAGCCATTCATTAAGGACGCAAACGGCAGCAGGATTGCCGGTGAAGGGCCCGCTGGTGAAAGCATCAACCTGATATAATGGAATATGTCTCATGATTTTCATTATTCATATGATAAAGTTAAGCTATTTCCGGTCTTTGATGTCATTTTATGATAATAAGCATTCAGAAAGAGATGAAAATTCGTGTCATGACGGAACCACAATCACTTAAAGCTTCAGCTTAATATTCATTTTAGCCAGCAGTGCAGTCAGTCCTGCCATCAGAAGAGCCCACACAATAGAGCCAGCTATAACCACCAGTGGTTCTGACGACTGTTTATAGATCAATACAGGCACTGCCGACATCCATATTGCATGATATAAAATATCAGGTGCAAGGTAGGTTGTAAGTGAGTACCGGCCGGCCGGCTTAGCAAAGGAAGCCCATTTTGTCAGCCCTTTCACATCTGCAATCCAGTAAATCAAAACGAAGACGAGGAAGCTTATCCCGCTGCATATCATACCCCAGCTGGGGGTTGCCTGTATTTTTGATATGATGAACCAGTTTCTCAGGACAAAGCCAATGGCAAGGAAGCTTATTCCAAGGGTGGTGAATGTCAGTATTACAGGCTTTGATCCTGATGACTTCAGCTTTCTGATAAGTATTCCGGCGAGCATGCCGGTAAGCACGATAAGCGGTACATTCCCCTCTATTATAATGCCGAGAACCGGCCTCATGGGGTCAAGGAAGCCAAGCAGGCCCCATCCGTCGAACATGTTTATAAGGAGGAAAGAGAAGGTGACGGCAGCTGTTATGCCAAGAGAGTCACGGAAAGCCAGATAAGTAAATGCTGCTACCAGATAACCCCATCCTATGAGTCCAAGGATTCCCCACCATTCCGTTACCAGCCAGCCGTGGTTATCGGGTTCACCGGATCGGAAGATGACCACCAGAAAAACCAATATGGCCAGGCCTGCTACTCTCATTCCTGTGAACAGATATCTTAGTTTTCCTTCCGGGTAATCATTCCACACCATGAACACCGACACATACATAAGCAGGGCCCACAGGTTCCTGCCAATACCTGAAAGTTCAGGATTAAGCCTGCCGGTATTCAGCATCAGTATACCAATGATAAGTAAACTGATTGTACGAATAAGTATATGGAAGCTGACTTGTATTGTTTTTTCGCCTTGGGCAATCCTGCTTGAAAGCGCAAACGGTATGGCCATTCCAACAATAAACAGAAAACCCGGAAATACCCAGTCGGCTAGTCCCATGCCGTCGAAATCAGCAGGCATATGTCCGAGCCATGCCGGTGCCACCTTCATGTTAAGGTCATTCACAAACAGCATCAGTAAAAGAGTCAGCCCCCGCATGATGTCAACAGAGGCAATCCTGATTCGCTTTTCCATAAATTAATGCTTTTTAATATTTATTCTTCCTGCCTATAAACCGCTAAGGGGAAAATCGGGTTGGGAACAGGTCTTATAACGGAGACCTTACACCTGAAATAGAACCTTTGTAAAAACGGCCGTTTTTATTGATAAGCATATTTCCCGGCTGCCCATACATTATCCCTGTATCGATGCCTATCACCTTATCGCCAAAGAGGAGCATAATATTCTTATGAGTCGTGTGACCGACAACAATATGCTCCTTGCCATAGAAATTCAATATAGAATCCAGACTGGCTACAGTTAAAGCTGTATCTGCAAAATACCCCCTGTACCACACAGGACCATCGTTTCCACTCAGGAGGTCCAATTCCTCATCTTCAAGGTAAAGGTCAATATCCTTTCCGACAATCCTTTCCGAAAAGATCTGATTAACCTGTTTGATTTCCAGGCCTTTCCGGACAAGTTCCGGTGAGACTCCTGCATGCACAAACAGAATATTGTTTATTGTGATCATCACAGGCTTAGAGCGGAGCCATTTACCCAGGACTGAATTTTCGGAATAGAGACCGGAATAGTCTATTCCGGCCAGGGTTTCGACTCTCTTATATTTTTCATGAATGTACCTCAGGTCACCGGCAAGGACCATCAGTTCATGATTTCCGAGTATTAAATGGACCCTGCCGCCGTTTTTTACAGCCTGTTTTTCAAGTTTAAAGAGATGCCAGAGGATTTCCGTCACCTTGTCACCCCTGTCAAAAGCGTCACCGAGGAACACCAGGTGACCCTTACCGAATTTCCAGTTCAGGTCCTTATCTATAATTCCGTTTGCCGACAACTGGTTCAGGTAAGTATCGTAATGTCCGTGCACATCACTGATTATAGCTATACTATCAATGTGTTTGTAACTCTGACTGTGATTGGGTTTCAGTGCGAACACCCTTGTAAGTTCCCTGTAATCGTATGACAGATCCGCCTGAAGCAATGGTTCCGTAGTTTTGCCAGGTAACAAATATCCTTTTCGAAGCATACCGTTGTCAATCCACATACTCCTGAGAGTATCGTTCGAGAGGAAATAATAGGGGCCATCGTTGACAGTGGTGTCCCTTTCTCCTGAAGGGCGGGCAGCCGATACACCCAAAGCGAGAAACAGGGAGAATGTCAGGAAGATGAGTCTTGTCTTCATCTATGGTTGTACTATATTTCTATCCATGTCCGTAAAACCGAACGTAGAAGTATTATGCTTCCGGAAAGATAACACTTCTAACCTGAGATTGTTCTTTAGGACCATCCGGGTAAGGGGGATATCATGTCAATGAAGTTTGGGTGCATACTTTTCTGGGGTCAGGAACATAAAGCAATTAATAAATATTCATGTGAGATCCGGATGACTGATAATCACCTGAGTCAATTTTTACCTCATGTTTTAATGGAGGCACTTTATTTCATATATTTACACTCATAGTTTTAAAGAGCATTACCTGTTGAATTAAAGGATCATTTTAAGAAAACAAAGACCATGACCACTGATTTTCTCAATCTTGACAACCCGGAATTCTGGGCTATTATGGGGAGGTTTGCAATGAACCTGGTTTTTCTGTTCCTCCTGTTAAGGGTTGTTTATTACAGGTATTCCAGGAAGGCGAATTACCTGTTCGGTTTTTTTCTGATGGGAATCATAATCTTCTTTATAGGGGCCATGTTGAAGATTGTTGCCATGGAATTTCAGATGGCAATAGGACTGTTTGCAATATTCACCATACTCAATCTCAGGACCATAAGTTTTGATGTAAAGAATATGGCATATCTGTTCGCCGTTATTGCCATTTCTGTACTTAACGCGCTGGATTTCAAGGGGAAATTCCCTTTCCTGGGAGTTGTGATTTTTAATATTATGATAATAGCATCTGCTTTTATTCTTGAGTTTTTCCTTACCAGAAAGGACAAGTGTACTACTCACCCGATAATTTATGATAACCTGGAGATGCTGAAGTCACCTGATAAAACGGAACTTATAGCAAATGTGGCCGAGATGACCGGGCTCGACGTCAAAAAAGTCAAGATCCGAAGGGTTGACTACAAGAAGAGGTTTGCAGTCCTGGACATTTACCATGAAACCTAATTATCTTATATCTTTGCAGATTCCGAGGAAATAGTCTATCATTCTGTCAAGGCTTCTTGGGTTTTCCAGTTGATCGAAGAACCTATCCAGAAATATAATGATATCCTTCTTTTCGCCTTTACTCAGGTAAGGGAAATCAGTTATTACGGAGTAGAACTCATCCTTTTTTCCCAGAAACGCCATCAGTTCACCCTGATATACCTCCCTGGAGCGACAGATGCCTGAAAACATGCGATCACGGTTTGTTTCTATCCCTAAATCCGGTGGGGGGATGGAATAGTCGGCATTTACCACTCCCGTCAGATCAAAATCGTATGGAATTGGTATTCCCTCACTTGCAAATTCAGGTCTTGTCGATACAAAGACTGTGGTATTATGCTGACCCGGCACTGACCAGTCCCAGTTGGAAACCATATAATGAAAGATAGCGAGTCGGTTTATAATTCCCGGATTCATGTGTTTCTGCGACAGACTTTGGGTTTTGTTCTCAAGCAGATTTAGTCTTTTTTCAAGAAGCCTTTCCGGTTCGAGGAGTATCCCATACTGTGTGGTTGGTTTCCTTTTGTTTTCCGAATCAATATAACTCAGGCTGATCAATCTGGCCCTGAAACTTGTGTCAGTAAGAACATTGTATAGTTTGTAAACGAGGTATTCCCTGATAACGTAATCTCCATATATCGATCCTTGCTGGCATTGGTTGACCAGCTTCATGCTCTTTATCCTGCCGGAATCAGACACTTCATAAAGAGGTTTATTAAAAGTGACTCGTTTCGGCGGGTATTTGCAATTTTCATAGCGTGAGTTACCGCGATATTTAAGGGTAACCTCGCTTTCAAGGGAGTCTGACTTACTGAAGTGCATGGTCATGATCCCGTCAAAAGTCTGGTCTCTATCTGCCTTTTTCAGAAATTTAGAAACATCAAAGCGAAGCGAGACTTCGAGAAGATCGTCCTCTTCAAATAACGACAAATATCTTCTGGGAGGATTCTGCCCCTTAACCTTCTGTCCGGTTGTAACGGTCTGACTCTGCAGCACATCAAAAGTTGTGTCAATCTGGCCCGTCGGCTCCTGAGCGGTTGTATCTATCTGGTTCACCAACCTTTTCACGGTAGTATCAACCTGACCATTGGCCTGTAAGACTGAAACTACAAGGAATAGTATTATAAAAAAATAGAGGTGACGATCAGCACCCCGCGTTTTATAATTGGCCCTTGCCTTCATTTTGGTTTATATTTGAATAACAATATTACAGGAGGTTTAGTCTTGCCTTCATTTGATATCAGCATATCTCCATTATCAAGGAACGAAATACCTTCGGGAAAATTGAACAGATCCGGGTTAAGCTCTTCAATATAAATTACAGTTCCGTCCTCATCAAAGACGTACAGCAAACGGTTTGCAGCTGAAATAACGTATAACATGTTCGTCAGAGGGTGTACTCCGATGTCGGATACTTTGAGACGGATCACCTTTGTGTCACCCGGGACTTTAATATTATTTTTTACTGCGTGTCTGGTTATCGCCGGCAGATCAAATTCCAATACCTCCATCGCGGTGTCTTTGCCGTACTGAAGGTCAAGCCCGTAGACCGGATGTTTCTTCTTATCCCCGGAGCCTCGTTCCGGGTTGTTTTTGGGTACGATCAACAGCCTTTGATTCTGATGGTCGTAACAGAGTCCTTCATAATTCGCAGGAGGTCCGGCCGGGGAAACGAGTTGTTTCGTAAAGACTGAAGGTTTATCATTCCTGGTTTCGAAGACTGTACCATCGCTTCTTAAAACATAAAATGAACCGGAAACCCTTGCTATTCCCTCGTAATCTCCCGGGTAATTAAAAGTGAAATTATCACTGATCTCATTCTTCACCATATCGAAAATGAAAATCATTCCAATTTCATCCTGTACACAGGCAACGGATGTTGAATCAATAACGGTGATTCCTGAGATTTCAAGAAGGATCGGGGGCAGAATCATTGTCTTGTCAGGGTTGGATAAATCATATCCAACGGGGTTTACGTTTCCGGCGCCGGTTGAAGTGATACCCCTGTCAGTTGGATTGGCGCAGCTGAAAAAGTGCAGGCATGACAAAAGAAGGATGAGTGGGTTGGGTTCAATCCATGCCATCTTACAGGCAATTTATTTGATTATCAAAGTTAGGTTAAAGAAATGCCAAAGCCAACAATTTATAAGGCTGA
>CAYQNT010000137.1:818-6620 GCA_964418865.1 uncultured Rikenella sp. | reverse complement strand
TGAAGTGACGGAATGATCTTTCTCATAGCCAGGTCTCCCCTGCCGCCAAAGATGACTATTATCTGGTTATCAGGCTTCTTCATGAATGCTACGTCTTAAGAACGGGGTAGTGATAAATGAAAAGAGGCAGCCTTAACTGCCTCTTTGATTATGCTATATCTGATTATTTAGCCTTAAAACCAAACATAATTGCCACACAACCGCTGGCAGGTAACTGATCACGCGTCCCAAAGGTGGTGACCTTTACCAGCACCTTCAGTTGCTGGCTTGACTCAAGCTTAAAGTCCCATATATTTGAAAGATCCCGCTCCTTGTTGGAATACAGCACTTTGCCTGTTGCATCATAGACGGAGAACTCAATAGGAGGAAGCCCGTCAGCACCACAGATGGTGAGACGGTACTCAAGGTCAGAATAAAATGTCTTGTAGAGTTCAGCCTCCTCGCCTTCAACAAGTACGGCTGCGTGATAATTACCGTCATGGAGATAGACTCCAAGCTCTTTCTTGCAGAGTGACTTGGCAAACCCCTTACACTGTGCTGAAGCTTCCTGGGGAGCCAGCAGAGAAAGGAGGAACGTTATCAGTATTGTCTGAATAAGCTGTCTCATTGGTCTCTATTTTATATATAGGTTTCTGATCTCTGTTACCTTTGCTTTTATTGCAAGGAAAGCTTCCTGCTTTATTCCTGATTTTGATGCACCGGTGATCTCCGTCATACCTGATTTATCATTGTATTGTGCAGTTGATGGTTCGGTGGAGCGGTCAATTTTGTCGAATGTAGCCTTTAACTCCCTGATAGGACCAAGAAGTTCACGGATTGCTGAATTATCATTGTATGACTCTAGCAGCCTGATAAGGTCATCAACTGACATCTTCTGATCAGCTATGGTACCAACAAGCTTGTTGCCTTTGAAGTTCTTCATATCAACCATATGTGTCGATATGTAGAGACCCTCAATGAAACCCCCGGTAATAATTGTAGCAGCAACAGCATGCTGCTCATCATCATCCAGATATGCCTGTGAATTCAGGAATGTCTCCGAGACGATCTCCATGATGACGTCACGGTTATTAATATTCTGTTCAAGTCTTTCTATTGTTGTAGCATCAATGGCATCAATTACCCCCAGCCCGTTAGCCATGTCTTCAGCGGCCCCCATATAATCTACGAGCACTGAGGTCTCATCGTACATGCTGGCAAAACTGAGGTCACAGACATAGGTACCGAGATTCAGTGCCATGCTCTTGCTTGTGGAATAGTTGCTTTTATTCTCTACCGGATTAAGAAGTGTAGCATCAAATTTTGCCCCTGCTTCCTTGATCAGCTGAGCTATCTCCAGTGGAGTGGGCAGGGCATTGAATACCTTTTCTGCACTCTTTATCTGGGCTATCGTCTGCTGATCAGGACTGACAGTCTCCATTTTACCCTTTGTCACCTCCCCCTTGGTTTTACCTTTACAAGATGTAAATGCCAGGCAGATTGTGAGAGCTGTCACTCCCAGAATCAGTGGCAGGATTTTAAGCTTACTATTCATAATGATTTTTGTTTTAGAGTTCTCGGGCTATTATCCGACTAATTTACGCTTTTTTATTAAACGGATTTGCCCTTAAGTTATTATTAAGCTATAAATTTGTTTAAACCCATATGAAATGCAAAGATCAGAAAAGAAGCTTGCCGAACTAAGCAGGGTGCTAGATAGCGGAAAGCACAACGAGATAAATAAAAGAATCAATCATTTGCGTACGGAGGTCCCATTCGCGGGTGCTTTGAGAGTTCTAGCCCTGTATTATGATAAATCTGATGATGAAAGTATCAGGCTTGCCATAACAGATTTCTTCAATGATATGAAAGATAATGATGGAAAAGTTGAGGTAATCGAATCTATAGCAGCAGTGAGCAGGCATGATTCAAAGGCAATGCTAGTCTCATCATGCTGGCAGTCTGGCCTCTGTTATTCAGAGCATGCCATGGCGCTTGTAGACACATTCATGGAAGGTGATTACATGACATCACTGGAATGCGTAACAGTGATTGATGACTGTGCTGCTTCAATAAGCGACAGTGACCGTACCAGCATCATTTTCAAACTGGGAAATGTAATTGAGACATATGACACCCCCCGGCAAAAGCTTGCCGGTGAGTTGATCAGCCTCCTGAAAAAGTGATATCAGGGTCTGAGAAAAATATTAAATTTTTCAGGCTAAATGTATGAGCTATAATGCTTCATGAACTGCGATCTCTCAAAGAGTGCCGGGTTACCAATATTTTTGTAGTTAAGCTTCCCTCTGAAATCGCTTATTGTCGAGAACTCATTGTTATCCATCCACTTATGAAGTGCCTCATTTATCTCGGTTATGACTGTGAAGCCTCGTTTGTAGAGTGCAGAGCATACCTGTACTGTTGTAGCACCTGCAAGGAGGTACTTAATGGCATCTTCTCCGGCAAATACCCCTGTTGAAGCAGAGATATCCGTCTTTGTGTCTTGTGAGCTCACCATGCCTACCCAGCGAAGGACATAACGCTGCTCAGCAGGAGTTGAGAGTACGGAGGCTGGCACCACGTTCATATTCTTTATGTCAATGTCAGGCTCATAGAACCTGTTAAACAAGACAACGCCCGAGGCCCCGTGGTTGTGCATCTGCCATACAAAGTTAAGCAGGTTTGAAAATCTCATTCCAATCTTGACGCTGATAGGTATCTTCAGCTTCTTTTTCAGGCTATCAATGATCTTGAAATAGACTGCCTCAGATTGGGCACTGCTCTGATGCGTGTCTGTGGGGATGAAGAATATGTTGACCTCCAATGCACTTGCTCCGGCCTTTTCTATATCAACAGCAAAGTCAGTCCAGCCTTGCGGTGAAAAGCAGTTAATGCTGGCGATAATAGGTATGCTTACTTTCTTGCGTGCGCCTGCTATCAGATCAAGATATGCTTCCACACTGTTAGTCCGGGTGTAATACTGAAGGTAATCGTCCGCTTCCGGGTATGACTCCTTCGATGACATTGAGTGGGCCATAGAGACTATCTGTTCCTCAAAGAGGGACTTCAGCACCACCGCCCCGGCTCCTGCTGCCTCTGCTTCAACTATTGACTCAACCTTTGATGTGAAGTTTGAACTCCCCGCAATGATTGGACTTTTCAGGTTGAGTCCCAGATAGCTTGTATTGATTGTACTCATCTTATTTTTTTATTCGTTCTCCAAATATAAATGTTCCCACCCTTATCATTGTGCTCCCCTCTTCAACAGCCAGCCTCCAGTCGCCTGACATACCCATTGATATCTCCCGGAAATATTCATAAGCGACGAAATATTTGTCTCGCATCAACCTGAAAGTTTCTGCCAGGCTTCTAAATTCCCTCCTTACCTTATCCATATCATCAGTATAGGTTGCCATACCCATGACACCACATATTTTCACTGCCTTCAGGGAAGATGCTATCACGTCCCAGTCAGTCTCCATGGCTTCGCTCAGGCTGAATCCGGTCTTTGTCTGCTCTGTTGCTATATGAAACTGAAGCAGGCAATTGATAGCTTTACCCTGGCTATCAGCCTCATCATCAATCAGCCTGAGTAGTCTTACCGTATCAATTGACTCTACCATTGATGCAGCAGCTACCGCCTGTTTCACTTTGTTTGACTGCAGATGACCTATTAAATGCCATGAAATGTCGGCAGGCAACAGCCTGCTTTTTTCCAACATCTCCTGCACCCTGTTTTCACCGAATATGCGCAAACCGGCATCATATGCTGCCTGAGTCTCATCCAATGAACGGGTCTTGGTAACCGCAACCAGAGATACTCCCGCCGGGAGTTCCTCTAGCAGTTTACCTATATTTTCCGCAATACTGTTCATCAAAAAGCCGGTCAGCTTTTACTCAAGCTTATGTATTACCAGTCCGCTCCTGAGTTTAGGCTCGAACCATGTAGTCTTGGGAGGCATGATGTTGCCTGTGTCAGCTATTGTTATGAGTTGCTTCATTGAAACAGGATAGAGAGCAAAGGCAACCTTCATATCACCTGCGTCAACCCTTTTCGTCAGCTCATCCAGGCCTCTTATCCCTCCCACAAAATCAATCCGCTTTGAACGCCTCAGATCCTGAATATCAAGCAGAGGTGAAAGCACTCTCTCGGTAAGGATAGTAACATCAAGCACACCAATTGGGTCATCATCATTGTAGGTTCCCTTTTTTGCTGTCAGGCTATACCATTTCCCATCCATATACATTCCAAAATTGTGTAGTCTGCGTGGCCTGTAGGTGATAATGCCTTTGTCCGTTATCTCAAATGACTCCTTCAGCTTCTCAAGGAACTGATCCGGTGTCATACCGTTAAGATCCTTAATCAGACGGTTGTAATCCATTATCTTCAGCTGATCATCAGGGAAATGAACAGCCATAAAGAAATTGTACTCCTCATTTCCGGTGTGTGCACTGTTCTTATCCTTCTTCTCCTTGCCTACCAGTGCTGCTGCTGCTGTCCGGTGGTGCCCGTCAGCCACATACATGAAGGGTACCTTCTCAGCAAAGATCTTCTCTATGGAGGCATTTGTCTTTTTATCCCATACTACCCAGAAATGATGCCCTATACCGTCTTCAGCAGTAAAGTCATATTCAGCCTTTTGCTTTTTAACAATGCTCTCCACGATCTCATCAAGCTCCTTGACGGCAGGATAGGCAAAAAATACAGGTTCTATGTTGGCATTATTGGTTCTGACGTGCACCATCCGGTCCTCTTCCTTATCTGGACGGGTAAGCTCATGCTTTTTAATAACTCCGGAGAGATAGTCAGTCACTGCTGCTGCGCCAACGATACCGTGTTGTGTGCGCCCCTTCATTGTCTGAGCATAAATATAAAAATGAGGCTGGGAGTCCTGTGCCAGCCATCCCCTCTCTTGCCAGGCAGTGAAGTTTTCAAAAGCCTTACGGTATACCTCTTCGGAATGCACGTCAGTTCCTTCCGGCAGATCTATCTCCGATTTGGTTATATGGAGAAGTGATTTTTCCTTGCCACGGGCCATGACAGCTGCCTCTTCTGAATTCATTACATCATAGGGCAGGCAGGCTATCTCCGACGCCAAATGAGCCGGTGGCCTCAGGCCCCGGAAAGGTTTTACAAAAGCCATACGAAAAAAGTTCTATTACCTATTTTGGTTTATTCACTCTGAATGTCTCGTCTCCTGTTGCAAAGAAGGAGATAATCTGTTTGGCAGCTGCCACTCCTGCGTTGACGTTTGCCTCTTCTGTCTGGGCACCCATCTTCTTGGGGGTGAAAAAATATCGGCCTGGAAAATCGCGGGCAAACAGCTCCGCATTGTCAGGTGCAACATCTGAGAGATACTTCATGTCACTCCTCTTGTCCATCATGGAAAGGAGCTCAGCTTCATTTATTATCTCCTTGCGGGCCGTATTCACAATCACCGCTCCCATTGGCATCAGTGACACCAGTCTTTCTCCAATAGAGTTTCTGGTTTTATCATTTGCAGGTATATGCAGCGACACATACCGGCATGATGAATAAAGCTCCTCCGCCGTCTCAACGGGTGTAACACCTGCAGCCTTTATGGTTTTTGAATCAACGAACGGATCGAATGCAAGAACCTGCATCCCCAGACCTTCTGCGATGCGTGCCATGCATTTCCCTACATTACCGAAGGCGTGAAGACCAAGGGTCTTACCCATCAACTCAGAACCAGACTTACCGTCATAACCACCGCGTGCTGCAAATAGCATCATGCCGAAAGCCAGTTCGGCAACAGCGTTGGAGTTCTGTCCGGGTGTGTTCATTGCAACTACCTTATGTGC
>CAYQNT010000137.1:0-808 GCA_964418865.1 uncultured Rikenella sp. | reverse complement strand
GGTTGTCATAACCTGCTCCTGCCCTTACCACTATCTTCAGCTTCGGGGCAGCCCCGATTAAAGCTGCATCAACAATATCAGAGCGCACTATCATTGCATCAGCGCCTGCTGCCGCAGTATAAAGCTCCTGCGGGGTTTTGTACTTCTCAAGGAGCACCAGCTCGTGGCCTCCCTTTTCTACCACTTCGCGTATCTGTCTAATGGCTATGGGTGCAAATGGTTTTTCTGTAGCTACCAGTATTTTCATGATATTCGTTTTTAATATTTATTGGCAAATTCCTTCATACACTCAACAAGAGCTTTGACACTCTCTATGGGCATAGCATTGTAAAGAGAAGCGCGGAAACCGCCCACCGAGCGGTGACCATCAATACCTACCATACCATTTGACTTGGCATAGGTTGAAAAATCTTTCTCAAGCTCCTTGTAGTTCTCATTCATTACGAAGCATACGTTCATCAGTGATCTGTCTTCATGATCAGGTACAGTAGACATAAAGAGCTTATTGCGCTCAATCTCATCATAGAGAACAGCTGCCTTCTCAAGATTTATCTTATGCATAGCCTTTACACCACCCTTCTGCTTCAGCCACTCAAGGGTCTTCACTGCTGCAAATACTGGAAGCACCGGAGGAGTGTTGAACATTGATTGTTTATCAATGTGGGTCTTGTAATTAAGCATCGTGGGAATGGTACGGGTGACCTTGCCAAGAGCTGAATCCTTTATGATCACAAAGGTAACGCCTGCAGGTGCCAGGTTCTTCTGTGCACCGCCGTAGATGAGTCCGTATTTGCTCACGTCGATGGGT
>CAYQNT010000136.1:0-6630 GCA_964418865.1 uncultured Rikenella sp. | reverse complement strand
CAGTAAGAAGCCTCCTCCGAGAAATATCGGGGGTAGCTTCCCTGCGGAGAATTCTTTGCACAGTAAATGAGAAAATCATTCTCTGTCATGCTGCTCCGGATATTAAGGAAATCTATCTCTGCAATACCAAATCCACCTTCTCCCCTGGGCTGCTCCATCTCTATCCTCAGATACCTTGCTTCCGCTTCAGGCAGCCTGACAAAGCTCACATCACTCCTGTTCAGAACTACATGGTACACATTCTCCCACTCCTTGCCATCATCTGACAGAAACAGGGAGAATGATCCGGCCTGATGACCCTGTAACCACTCTATTCTTAAACCTCCAAACTCTCTTCTGGCTCTAAAATCAACAGTAACACTCTGATGCTTTGCTTTACGGCTCTTCCAGAAGGTGCCGGCAGAGTTGTCAGTGATCTGATCAGGACCATGCCCTCTGGCAGAGGATGAAGCTGACACTGCCGGTGCGGGCCATGTATACATCTCTGGCGGTAGAGGCTCAAATCTCAGCTCATCAATCCAGACTGTCCCTTTTCCTCCGACAAATGAAGCTACTGTGAATTCTATCCTGTCGATGCGCTTTAAGTCCCGGTCGGGAGTCGGGCCCCACGCAAACTGAATATGCCGCTTTTTGATGCTGATCTTTTTCCACTCACCTGGAAACGAATAGTTCCGGTTGTTGACCCACCATACATTGTTGCCCGTGCTGTCAATAAATTTGACCTCGAAGTTGTTGGATGGCGATTCGGCCCTCAGCCAGAAGGTGAACTCATAATTCTCAGGAAGATTTTCCGGGAAGAGCTTTTGTATTCCCCCGTAACCGGTGCCTTTTGTGAAGTCATAATCAATGCGGATTGCATTACCGGTCACCCCCCTTTCACTGGAAATATCCAGAATCACACCATCGGAAACATTGAGGCTCCACCCTTCTGTGTCCTCAAAATCGTCAAGTGTTATAACCTGGGCATTCAATAAGGCTGTAGCAGCTACTGTTAAATAGAAGAAGATCGTTATCCTGAGTATGGACTTCTTCATTATGCCCCTTATTTTAGCCTGGGATAGATACACTTATGCTCTTTTAGATATATATAAGCCTGATCCGCAATGAAGGCATTCATGCAGCATTGCAAAATGGTAAATCCAACCCGTATTGAATGCACTCATACATTTTTACATGTTTACAAATCCAAGCCGGGTCAAACCCTCCTGGATTATAGGATCATTCATCACGTAATTCCATACCAGTCCTGTGCGAAAGTTTTCTATCATGATAAGCATGAGTCCCTGGTCAATACCTATATACTCATCATCAACCCATCCGGCTGTAGGGTTAAATGAATCATAGTAACCAAACCTGCCCCAGAGGCTGTCACCGTATCTGTCATTTATCGCCCTGATTGTTGACAGCACAATTTCAGTGGCGAATGGCAGTGACGACATTGGACCGTAGGGAGCAATTGTTCCATCATCGAAATAGTTATAGTCAGGACCGCTGGTACCTCTTCCGGCATAACCCAGAAACACCTTGTCGTCAAAGTTATATTTAGCTGTAGGTCCGTCACTGGCTGTAATGCCCCAGCAGAGTGAGTCATATCCCACCCATCCGTGAGGGTTATCAATGGCATACTGCCGCTGGACATATGTTGCACGTCGCGAGTTTTCAAAGTAGTCAATACCCTTCTCTTTCATGTATGTGTCAGCGATGCCGCGAAAATCAATGAATGACTGTGAGAACTGATGTCCAAAGAGTGGCGGGAACGCCACATGGGGGAGGCCTTCATAGGGAGTCTGCCATTTATAGGTGCTCAGCCATGAACTGTAGCTCTCTTCTGCATCAGTCATACCACTTCCGGCGGCAAGGATGTAAAGAAAGAGAGCCTCATTGTAGCCGCTCCATCCCATGTGATGCAGCCCCTCTTCCGGATCCCAGCCCATGGATATCTGGCGGGCATAGTCACCGGTGTCAGGCATAACCATGAAATCCCATTCGACCCTCTCGAGCAGAAAGGCTGCCTGAGAGCGGATACGGGTCTCAGTCTCACTGTCAAGGCTGTAATAGTTTCGCGCAAAGATTATTCCCATCAATAGCAGTCCTGTATCAACCGACGACAATTCACAATTCCACTCACGGGTGCCGCTGTTCATTCTCAGAAAATGATAATAAAATCCCTTATACCCTGTTGTTGCCGTGTCTGCGCTCTGAGCTGATTCCACAAAGAAATTCAAAATATTCAGGGTGATATTGGCAGCCGCTTCCCGGGTAATCCAGTCTCTCTCAACCCCTACTGCGAACGACGGTATGCCAAAGCCGGTAGCAGCAATGCTTGCCGGTGCCCATGGTGCGGTACGATCCCTGATAATACCCCAGTCAATATGATGCTCAGCCATAAAAAAAAGAAAGGTCTTCTGCTGAATCGAATCAATCATGGCTTCATCGTCTGCCGTTAGCGGGTAACTAACACCTCCCTTTGATTGGTAATCGACCTTACTTGTGAAGGTACAGGCAGTAAGCACAAGAAGCGCCAGTATAAATATGTGTTTATATCTCATAGCTATCAGTATGTAAATCCAAGCTTATCAAGGCCAGCCTTCACTTCATCCGCAGACATAAAGAGGTCCCACAGCAGGCCTGTCCTGTAATTTTCTATCATACATACTATAGGGCCCTGATCAATAGCAATATATGAATTAGCGAACCATCCTGTGGTTAGGTTATAGGAGTCATAAAATCCGTACTGGCCCCACAGTTTGTCTCCAAGAATATAATAAAAGAACTTCATGGCCTTCATGCTTTCCTGCGGTGTGTAGGGCATTGATGAGAGGGCTGCTGTAGGTGCTATAACCCCACGATCATTTGTGGGAGAGCTGGCAGTATAGCCGTTTTGTATATCACTGGCCGACAAGCCCCAGGAATTGTCGGAATAACCAGCATAGCCTTTGGGATTGGCAACGCAATAGGCATAATTGATCTTAGTATGAGCAACATTCTGTTCCCAGTAGGAGGCATACTGATCACTAAGGTTACGCGGGTCAAGACCAAGGAAGGAGTAGTGTGAGAAAAATAGTGGCCCTCCAAAGTCAGGCCCCAGGGGAAGTAACACACCATAAAAAGTTTTTTTATTCACCATTGGATAGCTGCCATTACGTGCCCACCCACGGGTATAGACATTTTGTGAAATCGGATGAGTAGGTGATGAGGCTGCCAGAACGTATACTATCAAAGATTCATTCCAGCCTGAAATCTCCATATTCATTATCCACCCCTTATCAGGTGACCAGTGCCAGTATAATTTATCCTGGCCTTCCCGCTGATACCAGTTCCAGTCAACTCCTTCCCAAAGCTTGGTGATTGAATCGCACATCATCTTTTCCTCAACATTCCCATCTTTGAAATACTCTCTGACGGTCAGCAGGCCCTGCATCAGAAAAGCTGTCTCCACCAGATCACCTCCATTGTCATTATTGCTAAATGGTATCACCTTGCCCGTTGAGCCGTCAAGCCAGTGCGGGAAGACGCCGTGAAACCTGTCTGTCTCCGGTCTGGAGAGAAAATTCACCATCGTATTGAGCCGGTCAAACCCCTCCTGCCGGGTGATAAAGTTTCGCTCAATGCCTGTTAATATAGCCATCATTCCAAAGCCGCTGCCACCGGAGGTAATGACTCTGTCTGACCACAGACGCTCACGCGCCAGTCCTGAAGTCGGGTGGCCATAATCCCAGAAATATCCGAACGCTTTTTTCTGTACAAGGGTCAGGAGCGAATCATCCGAAATCAGTGGAAACTTAAAGGTTAAATCAAGTGCTGTCCTGAAGGAAACTGAATAGTCACCTAAAATGATTCCTCCCATATTTGAGCCCTGGTCAATGATCAGCCTGTATAAGGAAAGAGGCCGAAGCTCATCTACAGGAGATATTGTAAGCTTCCTGCGGGCGCGGTCAAAATGATAAGAGTATGAAGTTCCGATGTTGTTTGTGATAAAAATCTTTTCCTTGTTGTAAAGCACCGTATCAACCGGCCTATCGAAAACAATACTTATCTTAACATTCTTATAGTCAATCTCTTTGAGAACTGAGTAATTAGCCACGTAAAGATCATTAACAAATACGGAGTCAATCAGTATCTCTCCGGGAGGGACAATGATCTCTTCGCGGCATGATGCCAGGATTATGACAATAGATAGTATGAAAACGAATTGCTTCATTCCCCTGATATTAAGAGAAAACATAGATGGGGGGAGATAATCTCCCTCCATCTCTTTTGTAAATAAACTAGAGTATCTGAGTTAACTCAGCATCGTAAAGAGCTTTTGCCTCTACTGCAGTTAAAGCCTTATCGTATATGCGTAGTTCATCGATTAAGCCTTTAAAGGGAGACGCCCAAACATCATCCTGCAAAGAAGTACCTGCAAGTCGGTCGGACCATGCACCGATAGCAAATTTCTCAGGGCTGTTAAACTTCAAATCGCCAAGCGGCAAATCTTTGCCATCACGCTGAAAACGATCTACGCCCATATATGGCGTACCATCAAAGGCGGTAACGTGCACTCCGTTCACATAGGCGTTGAATTTGGAAGTAACGTTGTCGTAGGTACAGATCATATGCCTCCATTGCGGTGCAGTTACATCAACATACCAACCATTGCCGCGTTGTCCTTTCCAGGCTTCGGCATCATCTTTCCAGAAGTAGCAGTCCATTTCGGCATAGTTGCGTGCTTTTTCGTCCGCACCTTCCGGCCAATTTCTGTGCTGCAAAAGGAAGAGGTTGCCCCATATCCAATCGCCTTTCCCGTCTAATTGGAAAACCATTTGTTCAGGGGCATCGGTAGTTGCTATTGTATTTGGAACTTGCTTTACCCATACTGAAAAACTGAATGCTTTTAGTGTTTTCAGTTTGCTGTTAGCGGGCAAAGTGTAAATTAAGCCCGATTTTTTGTCAGTTGCACCCTGAAACGCTTTTCCACGCCGACCATCAACAAAAGTCGATGTTGTAGTTGCGGTATTACTCGGGGTCATTGAGCTGATTTGATCTTTCCCATCGTTTTCGAATGGGAAATAAGCAATCAGGTTAGAAGTAGCAATAGTGCCAGGATCAATCTTTCCATCATCGATGGGGTCATCATTGCCGCACGATGTTAGCATTGAACCCATCATAATCATCATTGCGATCATAACGGCTCCTGTAATTTTAAACTTGTTTTTCATAATCAATAGAGTTTAGTTAAACATTAAATTATTTTATCATATATAAATCTACTTTAAGGGTTTGATGGAACCCCGAAGGGCTCGCCGAAGGCAAACCCTCAGATTGTTTATTATAATATTGTGTTTGCGTATTCAAATACATTTTATTTAATCAATTATACCCATTGTTTTGAGTGAGAGTGGGATTCAGTTGCATCTGTGCAGAAGGGATAGGGTAGACTTCATGCTTCCCTGTCACAAACCCTTTGGATGAAAGGGCTGTAGCTGCCTGTCCAGTACGGATAAGATCAAAGAATCTGTCTTCCTCCAGGGCCAGTTCAGCGCGACGTTCATCCCATATCTGCTGAAGCGTTACTCCTGCAAGGGGCAGGAGCCCTGCACGTTCTCTGACAAGGTTCACCGCCTGATCAGCCGTCATGCCGCTGGCAGTTATTGCCGTGGCACCATTGACCTTAGCTTCTGCATACATAAGAAGTATGTCAGCATACCTCAGTATGCGCACATTATGGTCAAAACCATACCCGTTATAGTTCCAGCCATTGGAAACTGAAGGTGTATAAACTTTGCCATTATAGACCGGATTTGAACAGATGGTCTTAATGCTGTCTCCCTCTGGTGTCTTTGTCCCTCTGTATAACAGCGTGGTAGCCGGTCTTATAACTTCTCCCCTTGCAGTATAGAAATTTATCAGGTTCTGGCTCGGAGTACAGAAACCCCATCCCTGCATGTTGCTTGGACTGTTGCCGCGTGGGCCCTGTACGTATGCATACTCAATAAAAGTCTGATCTCCGGTGGTCTTGCCGAGAGTTGAGCTCTGCAACTCAAAGAGTGACTCACGGCTGTTCTCACCATCGAGACTGAACACCTCACGGAAGTCAGGGAGAAGGCCGTATCTGCCAGACAGAATTATCTTATCGGTTAATGATGCCACTGAGTCCCATTCCGCCTGATACATGTGTACCTTGGCTTTAAGTGCCATGGCCGTATACTTGTTGATCCTCCCTGCCCATACTTTAGAGTAGCTTGCGGGAAGAACCTCAATAGCCTCTTTAAAATCTTTCTCAATGAAAGCATATAACTGAGAGGTAGTGGACTGCTGAATAGCAGCAAGCTGATCTGCGGTGAGCAGAGTGTCTATTATAGGTACTCTGCCAAAGAGACGCGTGAGATTAAAATAGGCATAGGCTCTTATAGCCTTAACCTCTCCCTGGCATTGATGTGCATAACAGAGTCTTCTCAAAAAGGGGCATCTGGTGTATAGAATAGTTAGCTCCGCTTACAATATCATAGTAGGCTGACCAGAGATCATTGATAAGCCCATTATCAGACTGGTAGGTGAGATTGTCAAGCTCGAGCATCGTCGGGTTATCTCCGGGCGAGCTGCCTTTATCTGCATTGTCTGATGCTATTTCAAAAGCCCCTATATAAG
>CAYQNT010000135.1:4185-6676 GCA_964418865.1 uncultured Rikenella sp. | reverse complement strand
TGACGATCTCCGCTTTGGAGGCATTGCTGACACCTGTACCATAGAAATAAATGTGGCTTATGCTCACCCCTGCCAATTCAGGCAGCTCTTTGCCAAGGAGACGGACCATCTCTTCGCCTGTTACGAAAAAAGGATTTATTCCTGTAGAGATGTATGACTTCCCACCAAAATCACCCATGATCTCCCTCCATTCAGTCTTGGTAGATCCGCTGTCAGCAATCAGTATCATATCTCTTTTTAATTCACTTATTAGCTACTGCTCAGCTTATTATAAGAAGAGAATTAAAATGTTCCTCTTCTTATGTTCGCCTTGAAAAACAAATTTAATTAATTATATTGACATAATCAGTTTTTGTCAGATGTATGACATATTTAAAAAACTTCCTATTTTTGAATCATATTTGTTATATTCAGAAAAACATTATAGCAATGAGAATATCACATCCCATTCATTTTCTTCTCTTTACACTGATAATCCTCGCTCTGCCGCAAGTAGTTGCCGGACAGAAGGCGGATAGGGTTGAGCGTAAAGCCGTATCAAATCTAAAAAACTGGGTCAGCCCGGTTTCTGAATGGTATTTATCTGCTGGTCTGAAGATAGATTCTATCAGTCTCAGTGAGGAAAAAAGGGAGCTTGATATCTGGTTCCCTCAGACACTCTTATATAACCCGGTCAGGGAAGATACATACAACAGACTCCATAATTCTTTGATGAATGCTTTAGGGAAGAAGTTTAAAGGCTACACCGTCAGTATGTATACAAACGGCACCAGGCTTGAAAATCTGATACCCAATTATTTCAGGTATGAGTTGCCGCAGGATAAAACCCGTATTCCCCTGGCTGACAATGTCAGGCCGGTGCTGGTGAGCAGGCTCAATAGCCCGGGGGCGGAAAAAGGGCTTGACGGCAGATACATCGCCCTATGGCACAGTCATGGCTATTACTTTGATATTCCTCTCAACAGGTGGGAGTGGCAGCGTGCTAAGCTATTCGGCAGTGTAGAAGACCTTTCGGTAATGGCCTACGTAATTCCCTATCTCACACCTATGCTTGAAAACTCCGGGGCTACTGTCTTCCTCCCCCGTGAGAGAGATACCCAGGTGAATGAGGTAATTGTTGATAATGACAGGTCATCAGGCAATTCAGGGTTTATATTGCAAGATTCCGGGGCAGCTGAAGATGCGGGCAGAGGGTTCCTTCTTAAAGACACACTTTTCACTGGTGATAACCCTTTCCTCATGGGCACATCACTGAGGATAAATGAGGGTTCTGCAGTTTATGTACCTGATATTCCGGAAAAGGGGTACTACGGTGTGACGGTCTCTTATCCCCGGGTGCCTGATAATGCAGGCAGGGTGATGATCAGGGTAACACATACCGGCGGAAACACTGACTTTATTGTCGACCAGTCTGTAGGTGGGGGCACATGGCTCTGGCTGGGTGCATTTCTTTTTGATACCGGCACTGACTCTGGCAGGGGGTCAGTTACTGTCAGCGGCTATGATGGTTCACCAGCTCTGCTTGACGCCGTCCGCTTCGGTGGAGGCATGGGTAACGTTGCCCGCCGCCCTGCCGGACCGGTGATCTTCAACCAGCGGTCTGTTGATGCAGGCAGCCAGCCTCAGATGACTGATACCGATAAGCCGGGTCTCAACTACAGCTGGAAGCTCAGCGGCAAGCCCAGGTTCCTTGAGGGTGCCAGATACTGGCTTCAGTATGCAGGTATGCCTGACTCAATTGTATACAGCCCTAACCGTGGGAAGAACGATTATAATGACGATTATATGTCGCGCGCTGATTGGGTCAATTACCTGATTCAAAAGCGGGATGCGACACCTCAGGCAGGGCTGGAGACACCACCGGAGGTACTCCCGCTGGCAACATCGGAGACAGCATTGGAGACAGCTTTAAAGACACTACCGGAGACAGCATTGGAGATAGCATTGAGGACAGCATTGGAAACGGCACCGGAGGCAGGCATGGGTATACCTGTTGACCTCTCTCTGGCGTTCCATACTGATGCCGGCATCACCCCTGATGATTCCATCATTGGAACTCTTGGCATATATTCAACCCTCTCAAATCAGGGGAAATTTCCTGACGGCACCAGCCGGCTTGCCAGCCGTGATCTGACTGATATCGTTCAGACACAGATAGTGGAAGATGTGCGTGTACTCTTTAACCCTGACTGGACACGTCGGGGGCTGTGGGACAAATCATACTACGAAGCTCGTAAGCCTGATGTGCCCGCCATGCTTCTTGAGCTTCTCTCACACCAGAACATGGCAGACCAGAGTTACGGTCTTGATCCGCGCTTCAGGTTCCATGTCAGTCGTGCTGTTTACAAGGGCATACTGAGATACCTTGCTACAGCCTCAGGCACTGATTATGTTGTTCATCCCCTGCCGGTGTCACATATGGCTCTCACTCCCCTTGACGGCAAGAGTGTGAGACTCAGCTGGGCACCGGTTTACGACCCACTTGAGTCAA
>CAYQNT010000135.1:0-4175 GCA_964418865.1 uncultured Rikenella sp. | reverse complement strand
CCGAGAAGATGGCTTCCTTCACGCCGCCAAGCTCGGTCTCGTTCAGGTTGAGCATTTCCAGCTTCCATCCCCTGCTTTGCACATACATGGTGTACATGCGCAGCGGCAGCAACGGCTTTGACAACGGCATACCGCTTGCAGGCACCTCCGTTGAGATAGAGCTGCCGGCATATGACACCGTCTACAGTTTCAGGGTAACGGCTGTCAATGTTGGTGGAGAGAGCTTCCCATCGGAAACACTCTCAGCGGGAATAAATTCCACCTCAAATGACATAGTCTTGATAGTCAATGGATTTGACCGTATCTCGGGCCCTGCGTGGTTTGACCGTGATGGCATGGCAGGGGTGGCATGGTGGGATGACCGCGGGGTGGCTGACCACTATAACATCATAAGTACGGGCGACCAGTATGATTTTGAACGAAACTCACCATGGACCGATGATGACAACGCCGGCTGGGGGGCATCATACTCTGACGATGAGGGGAGGGTTATACCCGGAAATACATTTGACTTCACCTATGTGCATGGAGAGTCAATACTATCTGCCGGCAGATCATTTATCTCCGTCAGTGATGAGGTGTTTACCGGTGAAGACTTTAATCTGCAGCCATGGTGCGCCGTAGATCTGCTCTTTGGAGAAGAAAAGACCACGGCATCAGTGTTTGACCCCGGGCAGAAGGAGTTCCGGATCTATACCCCGGAGTTTCTCAATAGTCTTGATAGGCTGCAGAAGGCTTCACTGCCGGTGTTCATGTCAGGGTCATACCCTGGAACTGACCTGACAATGATGTCAGATACTTCAGCTTTGGCAAGGATTAAGAGAACACTGCATTTTATGCCTCGCACAGGTCATGCAGTACGTACCGGTGAATTATATGCCACCGATATAGCTGCTCCGGACTTCAGTGGAAGTTACTCTTTCAACACCGGCGGGCTGGATGAGATATATGCCGCAGAAGCTCCTGATGCAATTGAACCGGCGGGTAAACAATCGTTTACATCATTTCGCTATTCAGAGAACAATACCTCTGCGGCAGTTATGCACAACGGGAGTGTAAGGACATTCGTCATGGGCTTCCCCTTTGAGACTATATTATCGAAGGGTGAGCGTGATGTACTAATGAAGCAGATACTTGATTTTTTACTAAACAAATAACGGAGTTATATGGATAAGCTTATAACATGTTTTTTGCCCTTATCCGATGCGGGCTCTGTGGCTGCCACAGTAAAGTCATTGAGAGAGTCGGGGATTGTCGGAAAGGTATTCGTCATTCTGCCTCCCGGGCATCACGAGCGCCATCCCGGAGTGGAGGCTGACTACCTGCAATCGGAAGGATTTGTCACCACTGATGCGCTGAAGAAGATGGCGGCAGTGGCCGACAGCGAATATGTACTGACCTACAGCAAGGGGTTCCCGCTTGATCTTGGTAAGTTCACCCTGGCAAGGATGATACAGGTATGTGATGACACCGGAGCAGGAATGGTCTACTCTGATTATTTCGAGAAGAAAAATGATATTCTCTCGCCGCATCCGGTCATTGACTATCAGGAGGGGAGCCTCCGTGACGACTTTAACTTTGGTTCGGTTATTCTTTATAACGCGAAGGTTTTCAGGGATGCGTGCAACCGCATGGATGAGAGTTACAGCTTTGCAGGGTTATATGATCTGCGGCTGAAGATCTCGCAGAGGCATCTTTTATTCCGTATTCAGGAGATGCTCTACACCGAGGTGGAGACAGATACACGCAAGACGGGCGAGAAGCAGTTTGATTACGTTGACCCGCGCAACAGGGCAGTGCAGGTTGAGATGGAGAAAGCCTGCACCCATCATCTGAGATATGTCAACGCATGGCTTGAGCCACACTTCCGCGAGATACAATTTGACGATCAGAGCTTTGACTATGAAGCCTCTGTGATCATCCCTGTCAGGAACAGGGTGAAGACTATAGGCGACGCTATCAGCTCAGTGCTGAGCCAGAAGACTAAATACCGCTTTAACCTGATTATTGTAGATAACTATTCAACAGATGGCACTACTGACATCATCAGGTCATTCTCCTCTGACAGCAGGGTGGTGCATCTCATTCCCGGTAGGAAGGACCTGGGGATAGGTGGCTGCTGGAATGAGGCCGTCTTCAGTGAGAGGTGCGGCAGGTTCGCAATACAGCTTGACAGTGATGATATTTACATTGATGACGGTGTCATAACAAGGGTAGTTGATGCATTTCATGAGCAGCAGTGCGCCATGGTTGTGGGCTCATACAGGATGGTGAACTTTGACCTGGATGAGATCCCGCCCGGACTTATTGATCACCGTGAGTGGACTCCTGATAACGGGCGCAATAACGCGCTGAGAATCAACGGTCTTGGCGCTCCCAGGGCGTTTTATACCCCTGTACTGAGGGAAATCAGGATACCGAATGTGAGCTACGGCGAGGATTATGCTGTTGGTCTGGCAATAAGCCGTCATTACCAGATAGGCCGGATATATGAACCGCTTTACCTGTGCCGCAGATGGGAGGAGAACTCTGATGCTGTACTGGATATTCCAAAGGCGAATACTCACAATCAGTTTAAGGACAGGATACGGACAATAGAGCTGCTTGCAAGGAAAAAGATGCTGAGCAGCAACGATAAATAAGGTGCGAATGAATGACTATTCTCAGAAGGTAAGGGATCTGTTTGATGATCAGTTAGCTGAGTGGAGTCTGGCACGCGACAACTACAGACTACTTGATAATGTGAGAGTCAGGAAGATCGCCTTCGGCTGTTATGAGATTGATATTCAGTTTAATCCCGGCCGCATAATCTCGTCAGCTGCCAGGGTGGATGCACGGTCCATAGAGGCGAGACCATGCTTTCTGTGTGAGAAGAACCGTCCGCCGCAGCAACGTGGTGTACCGTTCGGTGAAGATTACCTGATACTGATCAATCCCTTTCCCATCTTCAGGAGGCACCTTACAATAGTATCGGAAAAGCACACACCGCAACGTATTGCCGGCAGCTTCGGAACCATGCTCAGCCTGGCTGAGGCGCTGCCTGAGTATGTTATCTTCTATAACGGTCCGCAGTGCGGGGCGTCAGCTCCTGATCACCTGCATTTTCAGGCAGGTAACAGAGGCTTTCTACCGGTGGAAAGAGATGCAGAGAACCCACTGCTCTGCAGAGAGACAGAAGCTGTCAGTGGCGCAGGGCTCTGTCTCTGGAGGGGATACGGCAGGGGAATGATGACACTGAAAGGGAAGGATAGAGAGGCTGTGATAGCTGCGTTCCAAAAATTTTATGAGAGATTTGCTCTTACACAGCCCGAAAGGCCTGAGCCCATGCTTAATATTATTGCATACCATGCCAGCGGCACCTGGATCATCCATATCATCCCGCGCCGTATACACAGGCCGGCGTGTTATTTCTCGGAAGGAGAGGAGAGAATACTGCTCAGTCCTGCCTCCGTGGATATTGGCGGAGTGTTCATCACACCGCGGGAAGAGGATTTCAACAAGATGAACGCCTCAGATATTTCAACAATTTTAAAGGAGGTCTGCCTTAGCGAAGAGGAGGTCTCATCATTAACAGCCGAATTACTATGACAGATATTAAAGCACCAGAAATCAGTGTCGGAATTGTAACCGGGAGCGGATTGACAGTCACACTCAATGGAGCCTTCACTACCGGTGAAGGCAAGGAAACAGTGACAGGCAGTATCACCGTGCTGGCTGAGAATGAGAAGATGCTGCTGACAGGAGAAGGAGGAAGTATTGAGGCAGGGAAAGAGATCACACTGAAGCCTGCAGACAGCGAAAAATGCAGCTTCACCCTGCATGCTGTAACCATTGGCGTTGACTTTCACTGGCAGAGGGATGAGGATCAGACCTTCACGGGTATGCTCAGGCTCATCCTCCGCGGCGGAAAGGTGACAGCAGTGAATATACTCCCTGTTGAAGATTACCTCGCCAGCGTCATCTCATCTGAGATGAGTGCCACCTCATCAGGCCAGCTGCTCAGGGCACATGCGGTCATCTCACGAAGCTGGCTGCTGGCCCAGATTGACAAGACACTGCGCCTTAGTAACAGCGGCGAGAAATACCGTACGAGCTTCACCACCGAAACGGAGATCACCAGGTGGTATGACAGGGAAGACCATAAAGATTTTGATGTATGCGCTGATGATCACTGC
>CAYQNT010000134.1:0-6696 GCA_964418865.1 uncultured Rikenella sp. | reverse complement strand
TGAGATGCATTCCATGCTCTCGCACACTGACAAGCCAGACCGTGGCAAGATGGCGGATAATATGGCTGGTATGCTTTCAGGTAACGGCTTTGCAGAGATAATGTGTAACTCACTGACACCTGCAGCCTGGTTTGAGACCACCGGCGACTTCAATACAGATGCGATGGTCAGGCTGGCCAACCCGCTCAGCAATGACCTCAACGTCATGCGTATGTCGCTCCTGCCAGGTATGCTCAGCACCATAGAGTGGAATATCAACAGGCAGAACAGTGACCTGAAGCTCTACGAACTGGGTTACGTATACAGCAGAAAGAGAGGAAAGGGGACATTTGAGATTACCGACAACTTCAGTGAAAAACAGATACTTGCGCTGGCCATTACCGGCAGCATGAACAGGAAAAGATGGAATGCCGCCGAGGCGCCATCCGGCTTCTTTCACCTGAAAGGGTATATTGATATGGTGCTCTCACGATTCGGCATCACCCAGCGCGAGGTCACTGCAACAGAGGATAGTCAGGGGTGGTTTACCGAAGGTTTGAAATATAGCGCAGGCGGATCAGATATTGCATCATTCGGAAAGATATCACGGAAGTACCTCGCCATGTTCGACATCAAACAGGATGTGTTCTATGGTGAGATCATATGGGAAAACATCTTCAGCTTAATAAAAGGAAAGGCGATTCGCTTCAGTGAGCTACCCAGATACCCATGGGTACGCCGCGACCTGGCACTGGTGCTTGACAGGACTGTAAAATTCAGCCAGATACGTGATCTCGCCTTTAAAACAGAGCGCAATCTGCTTCAGGAGGTCGACCTGTTTGACGTCTATGAGAGTGACTCTATCGGGAAAGAGAAGAAGTCATATGCTGTCAGTTTCATACTGAGGGATGAGAGGCAGACACTTACTGACAAGAACATCGAAAAGGTGATGGGTGCTTTGATCAAAGCCCTTGAGCATGAGTTCGGAGCCACACTGCGATGAAGAAACTGCCGGGCAGCACGCTTGATTATCTCTCGCTTATCAAGTTCAGTCATACTGTCTTTGCAATGCCCTTTGCCCTTGCCGGATATTTCCTCGGGGCTGCCTCACCCGGCTACGGATTTACCCTTAAGACATTCCTGCTGGTGCTGGCATGCATGGTCTTCGCCCGCAGTGCAGCCATGGCTTTTAACCGCTATGCTGATCTGCGTTTTGACAGGCTGAACCCCAGAACCGCCGGGCGTGAGATACCCTCCGGAAAGATATCACAGAGCCATGCCCTTACCTTCGTCATCATCAGCGCTATCCTCTTCATCATCACAACAGCCCTTCTCAACAGGCTGACTCTGATCCTTTCACCTGTTGCACTTATCATCATCCTCGGGTACAGCTACACAAAAAGGTTTACCCCGCTCTGTCACCTGGTGCTGGGGCTAGGACTGAGTCTGGCGCCCATTGGCGCCTATATTGCTGTCACAGGAGCCTTTGCGCTCCTCCCTGTGATATATTCATTCATCGTACTTACCTGGGTGAGCGGATTTGATATCATCTATGCACTGCAGGATGATCAGTTTGACCGCGAGGCCGGACTCTATTCAATACCTGCCGTACTGTCACGGCAGAAAGCCCTGGCAGTGTCAGTGGCCCTGCATGCAGGCTCGGTGCTGCTGGTAGCTGCAGCAGGGATTGTCGGACACTCGGGTCTGTTATATTGGATAGGGGCAATGATCTTTGTGGGCATGCTCATTTACCAGCATCTCATAGTCAAGCCTGATGATCTGAGCAGGGTAAACATGGCATTCGGTACCACCAACGGCATAGCAGGCGTAATCTTCGGACTGGCAGTAGTGTTTGATCTGCTTATCTTCTAGAACTTAAAGATAAAAGAGACACCAAGCAGCTCCTTGAACTGCGCTATCGGTACCTTTTTCTGCTTCCCGTCTGTTCCGAGAACAGGCTCACCGTTCCTGACAAAGGGAAGGAGAGTATCATCATCGTATATCAGATGTATATTCAGTCGCAGGTCAGTAAACCAGTTGAGGCTGGTGGTTGCAATCATCTCCCATTCAACATCAACGTTCTGAGGATTTGAGAGAAAATTACTGAACAACTGTAGCCTGTTGGTCATGTTAATCTTCTCAAAGATGACAAGCTTGCTATTGATAGTCAGGTATGCTCCCAATTCATTCTTTGACCTCTTGTCTGCCGCAATACCGTATTTTGTCTGGTTGATGTTGGCAGTATCAGCTACTATAGTTCCCTTGTACGACAATGGGGAGAAGCTGACCGAGGTGTTCTTGTCAGGCTTATATTCAAGACCGTAACCAAAGAGAAAAGTTGCAGGGTTAAAGAATTTTGAGACCTTAACCGAGTCATTTGGGTAGTTATATCCCGGCAGAAACTGTGTCTTGAACTGGAAAAGGCCTGAGAGGTCGAACTTGCCGAATGCCTTATGGTTGATCTTTGAGTTTATCTCAAGTATGTCAAGGTTTTTCCTTATGCCGGTGGTTTTCCCCGATGCCTGCAGGCCCAGGGCAAACCTTGCCGTGGTTGACGAATTCACCTTCGTCACCTTGTTGTTGTAGTTTATAGCTGAGGTGACGTCGAGCACCGATGAAATATTATTTTCGCCCCCCTTTGCCCAGTTTGAGATCACCCCCTGTGACAGCAGGTATGAGATATCAGACCTGAACTTCCACAGGTCCGGTTTGATCTTACTCAGCGCCACCCTTCTCAACGCCTCTTCTCTTGCCGTGGTCACGTTAACGCGTGTATCCACGTACTTGTCATGCCAGACCTGTTTCCTGAACATTACCCCATCTTCCGCTATCAACGAGATGATGTTCCTCCCCGGGCTGCCCACCCATAGTGTCACCGAATCGCCGTCGCTACCGGGCAGCCAGAATCGCGCCAGGTTGTCGGAGCGGCTGTTAAGCCAGAGCTCTGCTACCCTGCCGGTCTCACTAATGATATTCACACGGGTAGAGTCGCGAGCCTCCAGATATCCTATGAGCGCAGTGACCGCAGCTTCCAGAGAATCAGTAATGTAGGGGTTTTTCAGATGCCTGAACGGAAAGTCATTACGATAGAGTGATGCCTCCGGGAGAGTGTCAGTAATCACCAGCACTATCGTGTCATTAGTATTGTGTGGCAGCCGGGCCGGAATGAAATCATTCATCAGTATGTATACGGAATCATTTAGCCTGAGTGTGTCGTTCCTCAGAACAGGTTTTGCATCAGCCGATAGTTTAATCTTCTCCATCTGCCTTCCTGCCTTGATGAACATCTCCTCAGCAAAATGGTGTACTCCGAGGGTGTCAGCTGCGGTAGAATCATCCTGGATTAGAGGAAGTATGATCCTGACAGAATCAAAGACATAGTAGTTCTCAACCGGTACCCTGATATTCTCATAGTTATATCCTGACAGGTAACCTGTAACAGTGTCTGCCGAAGGCCTGGAAGCAATCCATACCAGGCTTCTTATTGCTTCGCGAAGAGGATCGTTGCTTTTCTTCCACATAGATGAGGTGGAAGAGAGCTTCTCAAGGAAGCTGAGAGCTGCTGCCCTGTCAAGTTGCACATCCTTAGGCCCTGAGATACCGGGCACAGGTGCAGCCTTTATCTGTCTGGCTTTATGTACAGTACCGGCGAGGGTATCAGCATCAGGCGCTGCCACTACGCGGGGAACATCAACAATTTGTCCGGAGAGATACAGGCTCCCTGACAGGCAATACAAAATCAAAAGAATCTTATTGGTTCTCAATCTCATTTTACAATGTTTAACCAGTTTCAAACTGTTCCCCAAACGTAAAAAACTTATATTTGCAAAAATAGCCATTTCAATGATTTTCCGCCTGAACATATCCAAGAACAGGAAACTGGTATACCGTTACATTAAGAATAGGGACGCATTCAGATAGCCGGGGGTTGCATATTCCATACCCTATTCCCTTCTTCCGTTAATTTTTCTTAATTTCTCAACTTAATTGATTTAACTATTAATTCCAAACTTTATGAACTTACCATATTGTGAACCATACAGGATAAAAATGGTGGAGCCTCTCAGAACGAGTACGCTCGCTGAGCGTGAACAATGGATACGGGAGGCATCTTACAATCTCTTCAAACTGCGGTCAGAGCAGGTATTCATTGATCTCATCACCGATTCCGGCACCGGAGCCATGAGTGACAAGCAGTGGGGGGCCATCATGACAGGTGATGAGAGCTACGCGGGTGCCTCATCATACTACAAGCTTAAAGAAGCCATCCTCGACATTACCGGGTTTGAATATTTCATCCCCACCCACCAGGGCCGGGCTGCAGAGAATGTACTCTTCTCGGTTCTGATTAAAGAGGGTGACATCATCCCCGGCAATTCGCACTTTGACACAACCAAAGGGCATATTGAGTTCAGAAAAGCCACTGCTGTTGACTGTACTGTTGACATAGCAAGGGATATCAGCTTTATTGATCCGTTTAAAGGCAATGTCGATCTGGAAAAGCTTGAGCATGTACTGAAGCAGACACCGCGGGAGAAGCTCGGATGCATCATTATGACCATTACCAATAACACGGCAGGCGGACAGCCGGTGAGCATGGCCAATCTCAGGGGTGCAAGAGAGCTGGCAGATAAATATGGTGCACTGCTGATCTTTGACTCCGCCCGTTTTGCAGAAAACGCTTACTTTATCAAGACACGTGAAGAGGGTTATAAAGACAAAAATATCAGGGACATCACGCGTGAGATGTTCTCATATGCTGATGGTATGACTATGAGCTCCAAGAAAGACGCCATAGTAAACATCGGAGGCTTTATCGGGCTCAGAGATCAGGAACTGTTCCGCAAAGCATCAACATTCTGCATCATGTTTGAGGGATTTGTGACCTATGGAGGCATGGCGGGACGTGATATGAATGCACTGGCACAGGGTCTTTATGAAGGCACTGAATTTGAATACCTGGAGTCGCGCATCAGTCAGGTGGCACGGCTGGGTGAGAAGATACACTCAGCAGGCATACCGTTGCAGATGCCCTACGGAGGACACGCTATCTTTATCGATGCCGGCAAGTTCCTTCCTCATATCCCCGCGGATGAGTTTCCTGCACAGCTACTGGCAGTAGAGCTCTACCTCGAGGGAGGTATCAGGGCTGTTGAGATAGGTACGCTTCTGGCAGACCGTGATCCTGTAACCCGCAAGAACAGACACCCCGAACTGGAACTGCTCAGACTGGCTATCCCCAGGAGGGTTTACACTGACAACCACATGGACTATGTGGCCGAGGCGGTGAAGAATGTCTGGGAGAGACGGCAGCAGATCACCAGAGGACTGGTAATTAAATGGGAGGCACCGATCATGCGGCACTTCACCATCGAGCTTGACCTGCTCACCTGATATAAAAACTCTATATTTGCCATAGGCATAACAGACGCAAGATGATAAGATCAATGACCGGTTATGGCAAAGCCATGCTGGAAACACCTCACAGGAAGATCACTGTTGAGATAAAATCGCTCAACAGCAAACAGGCAGACGTAAACACCAGACTGCCATGGATCTTTAAGGAGAAGGAGCTGGATATCCGTAATCTGATCATCAGAAAACTGGAGAGGGGTAAGATCGATCTGACCGTCAGCTTCGACGCCATGGACGAGGAGACGGTTCCTGTAATAAACAGGAAGAATGTTAAAAGCTACATGGACCAGCTCAGGGAGATTAGCAATGAGTGGGGAATCAGCAATGATAATGAGTTGCTGGCAATAGTCATGCGTCTGCCCGAGACACTCCGTACGGAGAAGCCGGAGCTGAATGAAGAGGAATGGAAGAGTATCAGCGGGCTGATTAATGAGGCACTCTCATTGGCTGACCAGTACCGCCTCGGGGAGGGCCGGGCTATGGAGGCGGACCTGACCAGATCAGTTGAGAGAATACTTGATCATCTTGAGCAACTCGGAGCCGTGGAGGGTGACCGGCTGACACGTATGCGCGATAAGCTGCTGGCATCACTGAAAGATACTGTCGGCACGGAAAACATCGACAGAAACCGCTTTGAGCAAGAGATAATTTTCTATCTCGAAAAACTGGATATTAATGAGGAGAAGGTGCGCCTAAGGAAGCACTGCGACTACTTCACTGAGACAATGAAAGCTGACGGAACACATGGCAAGATGCTGAACTTCATCTCACAGGAGATGGGCCGCGAGATAAACACCATAGGCTCCAAGGCTAATGACGCTTCTATGCAGAAGCTGGTGGTGATGATGAAAGACGAGCTGGAAAAGATAAAGGAACTGACACTGAACATTCTCTGAGCCGATGAAGCGCAGGAAAAGCAAAAGAGTCCTTATCATCTCTGCCCCCTCAGGAGCAGGGAAAACGACTCTTGTGAACCACCTTCTTAAGGCCGGCCTCCCCCTCCTCTTCTCCGTCTCGGCAACGAGCAGGAAACCCAGAGGCACCGAGGTTGACGGCAGAGAATACTATTTCATCACTGCCGGCGAGTTCAGGAAACGCATCAGGGAAGATAAATTTGTTGAGTGGCAGGAGGTCTACAAAGATCATTACTACGGCACTCTCAGGAGCGAGACAGAGCGCATCCGGAATGAAGGCAGGGTACCGCTGTTTGACGTTGACGTGCAGGGTGGTATAAATCTTAAGAAGTTCTTTGGCAAAGAGGCGCTGTCAATATTCATTATGCCTCCCTCAGTAGAGGAGCTC
>CAYQNT010000133.1:0-6849 GCA_964418865.1 uncultured Rikenella sp. | reverse complement strand
TCAATGCGCGATTCGAGCAATCTCTTTTACCTTTATTACGAATTTGATAATCCAGACTACTTTGTTGATAGCAGGGTAAGCATTGATTATGCGGTCATACCTGCGCTGATTGACTTCCATTTCGGGCCTGATGAGATATTCTCATTCAGCACCGGTCCCTATTTTGCTGCCAGACTTAATGCCAGGTGTACCGGAACGGCAATGCTTGAGACATTCAATAGTGGCTCCTACATTCTTGAAAAGACAACGATACATGATGATCTCACGGAACTTATCAGAAGGAATGACTTCGGGTGGATTGCCGGAGCGGGAGTGGCAATTCCCCTGTACCGTAACCTGAAGATCGATCTGGGAATTCAGTACAGGCAAGGATTGCCTGAGGTGTTTCAAGCCTCCTCCTCCTCCTCTTCCAGCATTCCTGAACCTGATAATGGTAAGGATCAGTATATACGAAACAGCACCCTGACCATACATGCGGGAGTGAGAGTTCCACTTTACAGATAAAAGGATATGAGAAATTTACGCTGTCAGATGATGGAAAGATTAGATGTAAGAAATGTATTGAGGAGAGCAACAATCATAATTGTCATGTTAATTCTTGCCCTGGTTTCATGTACTAAAGACCCTGAACGAAGAGATATTGAGAGATATCAGTTTTACTTTGACAATGCACAGGGTTCAAAAATGCTTGCTGGAGAGTCGATGGAGGTGTCGTTTTGGTTTCATGTATCTGTCAATGAATATGCTTCTGTCGATTCCGTAAGAGTGCTTTTTGAGCCTGTTGAGGGAGGAGGGTCGGTCTTGCAGGGCCGTGGATATGTATCCTCCGGTAAAAATATCAGTACAGTGTGGACCCTGGGCCCCGACTCTTTCAGACAGGTGCTGAAGGCATCAGCATGGGACCTCTCGGGTCGATTCATAACCTCAGTTAATCTTGTTGCATACGGCTTCAGAGAGGATGAGTGGGATGAGGTGACCGGTTCACCTGAGGTACAGATAATGGATATGGTGGCTGATACCGTCAACGGCGTAACATTCATGACAACTTTTAATAAGCTCTACCGTCAGGGTGCCAGGTTCTACATCTGGGAAGAGGTGACCGATCCTGTTTTCAACTCTCCCAACTCACCACGCACCGTTGAGATCGACCATAATGGGGTGATATATGTCAGCACCTCGGGCGGCATTATATTCAAAAGCCTTGACCACGGTTCGTCATGGCAGCCTTGCACCAAACCGTGGCCCGATAAATCACACTACCTTCAGATCAATCTGTCAAATGACAACAGACTGTGGGTATCTACTGCAGGGGTCCCGGTGAGATACTCCGATGACAGGGGTGTGACATGGCATGATGCCGGAGCTGGCATGTCAGAGCACCGTACAGGCGATATCTTCAGGCTGACAGACGGGACGCTGATCAAGCATGGCGGTGACTGCTGCAGCCTGGTAAAATCTCATGATGACGGCCAGACATGGACACCGCTACCCACACCCGGGTTTTCTCAGAAACTTTTTGTAGGGGAAGATGATGCGATCTTTGTCGTCTCTGACCAGGGAACAGGTGAGTTCATTTACCGGTCAGACGATCAGGGAGCCACCTTCAAACTTGTTCATTCCGTGGGTGTCTCTTTCAGATCATCGTATGACAATATTTTTAACAGGTGGGACGGTTTCTACTATGTGGCCATACCCGGATTCGGGATTATGAAGTCAAACGATCTCAAAGATTATGAAAACTACTGGCTCTTCAGTGACCTTCGTACCCTCTACATTGATCATAATGGGGTTCTGATTGTCAAGGACTATGACTTCAACTCTGTTTATTACCGTAAGAATTCTAATTGACGTGAGCATTTCGCTGCAGGTATTCTGGGCGAGGCGATCTTCCCGCCTTATGAATTCTGACTGATATGATTAGTTCGTTTCCGGTACTCCACGGCTAACCTGTCGGATTTTTTCTTTGCGGCCTAATTTAGTTAATGAACTCGTTTCATCTATCTTTGTTATCTGTTCAGGTGTTTGCTATAACAGAACTAAACAGTCACCGCTATGAAGAAGACTATCTTACTCTTACTGACAGGTCTGCTGCTGATATTATTATCATCATGCACCAAGGAGAAGGAATCCGAACGGTTCTCCCTGCTTACAGCCCATACATGGACCAGCGAGAGCCTGCTGGCCGACGGTGTAGATGCCAGCGGTACCGGTCAGGTGCTGGAAAAATTCAAAGGCGATGTTAAATTCAATAAAGACGGAACCGGTACGTTTGGCCAGTATACTGGAACATGGTCGCTTACTGACAATGATGCCAACCTTGCCATTGATTCCCCCGACCTGCCCTTTACACTTACAACGCATATTGCCGAGCTCACAACTACTTCGCTGAAAGTCGCATTTCAATATCCGGGAGTCACATTGATGGACATAACCATGGCTTTTAAACCGAAATGAGGTTTTTTCGCACTTTAATTGTTGCAAACCTTCTTCTGTTCACTTGTGGGGGTGCAGGTGCCCAGACTGTTGTCAGCGGTAAGGTGACCGACATTCAGAGCAATGAGCCCCTGTCAGGGGTTTATGTTATTTACGGCAGAGGTACTGGAACCAGCACTGATTTAGAGGGTCACTACTCTTTTACGGCAAACTCCGGTACCCTGTCGGTTGAATTCAAGTATATTGGCTACAAATCACATACCGAGACACTGAACATTGTGACCGGCAAGGCCGTTGAACTCAATGTTCATATGGAACCGGAGGCGCAGCTTTTAAACCAGATAGTGGTCAGCGCTGATAGGATGGAGCAGAGAAGATCTGATCTGACAGTCACCATGAATGTTATCAGGTCGGAATCACTATTTAGGGCACATATCACAGATGCACAGGAGCTCATAACCAAGACTCCGGGCATAGAGGTTCTTGACGGTCAGGCCTCCATACGTGGTGGCAGCGGCTTCAGCTACGGTGCCGGCAGCAGGGTGCTGGCTCTCGTTGACGGACTGCCGATGATGTCTGCCGATGCCGGAAACATAAAGTGGCAGTTTCTGCCTATGGAGAATCTCTCACAGGTTGAGATCATTAAAGGAGCATCATCAGTTCTCTACGGCTCCTCCGCACTCAACGGCGTCATAAATTTCAGGACGGCAGACGCATCGAATATTCCTGTGACAAGCTTTTTCGTAGAAGGAGGTGTATTTGATTCTCCTGCAAACAAACAGTGGAAATGGTGGGATACACCAAGGCTGTTTGCAAACGCTTCATTTTCACACCTGCAAAAGATTGGCAACACTGATGTCGGCCTTGGAGCCGGCTTCTCCTCCGACAGGGGATACAGGAAGTACAATGACGAGACTCTTGGAAGGATCAGCCTTAGGCTGAAGCATCACAGCAGCTCGGTGGAGGGTTTGAAATACGGCCTTAACCTTAGTGGCGGTCAGACATACAAGACCGACTTCGTTCTATGGGAGAATGCTGAGACAGGGGCGCTGAAGCAGGATACCTCTACCGTGTCACGCCTCCACGGTTACTCTTTTGCAGCCGATCCGTATATCTCATTTGCCAGGAGAGGCACTGTCAGGCACGATTTACGCATGCGATTACAGTCTACCGCCAACAGGTTCCCGGTAAGGAGAGCCAATAATGCTGAGTCTTTTTCTCTCTATGGCGAGTACCAGTTCTGGTACCGGTTCTCTGATCAGATTAATCTTACCGCAGGATTTTCGGAAACGTGGAGCATTATTACGTCAAACTTCTATGGTGATCACCGGGGACTAAATGTTGCCGGTTTTACACAATTGGAGGTCAGGCCAGTCAGCACTCTTAAACTGACCGCCGGCGTACGGGTGGAACAGAATATTCTTGACGGTGGCCGTGACAAGCTGGTACCTGTCTTCAGAGCCGGCCTCAACTGGCAGGTAGCCGAGTATACGTTTTTGCGGGCATCATATGGAGAGGGCTATCGCTATCCTTCCATTGCAGAGAGGTATGCAACAACAACACTGGGATCGGTGAGGATCTTCCCCAGTCCGTACATCAAGGCCGAGTCGGGGTGGAGCTCTGAGATCGGGATAATGCAGGGTTTCAAGATGGGAGAGATACGTGGTGAAGGAGACCTGTCGTTCTTCTTTTCGCAGAACAGGGACATGATTGAATATATCTTCGGCCTGCATTATGACCCGTTAAGCGATATCTCCGCTATAGGATTTAAGGCTACGAATGTGGAGCAATCAAGGGTTTATGGAGCCGAGCTGGGGTTTTTACTAAGCAGGTCATTTGGTAATCTGGATATGACTGTCACTGGCGGATACACATATGTTTACCCTGTGGAGTTCAACTCCTTTACCGGGCAGAATAGGGACATTTTTCTGAAATACAGGCGAAAACATACTGCCAAGATGGGGATAACTACCCTCTTCAGGCGTTTTGAAGCAGGAATAGATATGTTCATCAGGTCCAAAACACTAAACATTGATGATGTCTTCCTGAATCCGGGGACCAGGGAATCAATTCTACCCGGATTCTATGATTACTGGCAGGAAAACAATAAGGGTTATTTCCTGATGGATGGCAGCCTGGGATACAAGCTCAATAAACCGCTTACTGTTTCGGTTGCAGTAAAGAACATTACCAACACGGAATATATGGGACGCCCGGGAGACATCCAGCCTCAACGTAACTACAGCGTACGTCTCAGTGGTAAATTCTGATCTGTTTTTTATTACTTTTATACTATGACAGGATTACGGAGAGCGACTGTGATATTGCTGCTTCTTGCACTGCCGGTTTTATCTCTGCCACTGGAGGCACAGGATGAGGTTAGTTCGCCATGGTCAGTAGGATCGGATGTTGTCAGCAGCTTCATCTGGCGCGGCGCCAGGCTGGGCAGCGGTCCGCATATGCAGCCGGCCATTGAATATTCAAAAGGATTTTTTACTGCAGGTACATGGGGATCATTTGACTTCAACGGTTATGAGGAGGTTGACCTCTATTTTGCCTTTGATCTCCCCGGAGGATTTACACTAGGAATGCAGGATTATTACCTCCCTTCATTGCCGCTATCTGATCTCTCCGCAGCTGACGGCAGCCATGCTTTTGAAGTGAACCTTGGATACACATCGGAACATGTTAGTCTGGAGGCGAACTATATCATTAATGAAGCCGGCGGTATCGGGTCTTCCGGAGGCGACCTTTATTTTGAGGCCGCAATGTCATTTGATTTTTTCAGCCTGTTTCTTGGCGCCGGCAACGGATGGCACACTGAAAACGGCCGCTTTAATGTGTGCAATGTTGGACTCGGGGTAGGGAAGGAGATTGAAGTGACTGACACATTCAGCATTCCGGTTACAGGCCAACTGGTATTTAATCCTGACAACGAGAGGATGTTCCTGTTTGTCGGTTTTTCATTCTTTCTATAAGCACTGAATAAGGGCAACAACTGAACGTGGCCTTTTTTCTCTTCACAAATGCCTCATTCCAAACAATTATTTTAAATGCTCTCCGTTTTGATTACAGTTCATTAAACAGCGGATTGCTGGTAATGAACCATATTTTGACAGGCATCTATTCTATTTGATAACATATATATCTTCAATTACATCATATGGACTATAATTTTCATATTATGAGTCTGCCTCACCAGCGGGTATATCTTATGAATTCTTCAAGGGACGTCGTAATCAGATCTTCACCGGGCAAGATCAGTAAGTTCTATGCAAAGGACAGAGGGGGGCAGGAATATGAACTGAATCACCTGAGTGATCTGTTACATGACACATTGAGGGTGGCAAAGAAGATAACCCGGGGGGAGTATACTCTGTTTTAGCATGATCCCTTACTCGCCGGCAGATCTGTTCAGCCTGTGATAAAGGCATATTTCCAGCGATGGGATCCAGAATCCTTAAAATACGTCTATCTTAGCTATTAATATCAGGAATTCATAACTGTATTCCATTTGAATTCATCTGTCATTAATTGTAGATCCTCGAGACCCGGTCTTTTATAAGGTCGTGATATGAACTTTTCATCTCTTCCGGGAGAAAACTTATATCTATAAAATCATGCCACTGTTCTTCTGAATTCCTGAATTTGTCGAACATGTTTTCAATTGCCTTAGCATCAATATCAAATCTATTTATCGCTTCAAGGAAATCCTTTTTCTTGAGTTTTTTCTTTTTCCCATTTAAAGTCAGAGCCAAATCTTCTTCATCTCCTTCCACTACAAGACTTGATGCAACCATATCATATGCCGGACTTAACACATAGCCAAGCTCTGGTCTATCATACAGTGAGAAATTCTTTAAATGCATATCGGCATTTCCTGTAAGAAATGAGAACACTACTTGTTCAAAGAAATTAATAATATCTAAACCAGGGTTTGTTGAGTATTTGATGATGGCTCTACCGATTTGTTCATGTGAGCCATTATATTTTTGTTCAGTTAGTCTTTCTGTCAGCTGACACATATCTTCCATATGAATCTTGCCCTCATTTATCCTGTCAATCCGTCTGGTTATATAGGCAAGTTTTCCGGAACTCAGCCTTATAAGAGAATGCGGTACCACATCTATTCCTGAAATTTGGGCAAGATGCATAGTCAGATCCTCGAGTTCAGGTAGAAATCTATATTGTTTTGTTGGTGGTTTTAAAATGTATGCGCCCCAGAGTCCTACTATTGTAAAACGGTGGGTTTTGTCTTTCTTTGACAATCTTTCAAGATGCAATGATAATTTTGGTTGCACACCCGTAACAGTTGACTGAGATTTGATCACTTTTTCAGCCAGCTGTAGCATTTGATCTTCTGTAACTAATCAGTGTGATTTATAATCAGCGATGACATTCAAAGCCGTTAATACG
>CAYQNT010000132.1:0-6958 GCA_964418865.1 uncultured Rikenella sp. | reverse complement strand
CACTCCCACCTCAGATGCTTTAGCTGCAAGATCACCGTCACCGGCAGGTTCCCATGTGACACTCGCGTGCAGACTGTCAGGCAGGGATATGCCGTGGGCTTTTATCTCACCGGCAAACTTATCTCTGAGGGCTATGCCTTTATAGATCTTTTCAATGATTTTCTCCTTGTCAAAGTTGGCATTGGTGATGGTGGTGAAGAGAGCCTCCTGTACAAAACGGTCAACCATGGCATTCGAGTAATGGTTCTCGCGTGCAACGGTACCCAGAATGGAGAGACCCTTGGCAACCCACACCAGGAGATCCTGCATCTGTGCAACATCATCCGTCTTGCCGCAAACGCCTTTTGTGACGCATCCGGTTCCTTTTGCCGTTTCCTGGCACTGGTAACAAAACATACTCATTTTTCTATTTTTTTTTAGTGATTAAAAAACATATTCTTATTTCTTACCTGATTGATTTATTCTGCGAACCCTGCGAGCGCATTGACTTTGTCGGGCTCTGCGCTAGTCGGCGCATTGCCTCCTCGTCACTTGCTGCGAGGAGTTCCAATTTTTCAGACTACATCCATTCGTCATGCAGGATTTTGCCTTCAATGCTGACGGTTATCGCCTTTACAGGCACTTTTCGCGAGGTGCGTGCGAGTGCAGCCCTGACCATCTGCATCAGTCCGCCGCAGCATGGCACCTCCATCATCATCACTGTTAAGGTGTTAATCTTGGCAGTCTCAATCATCACGGTCAGTTTATCAATATAGATCTCGGTTCCGTGATCAAGCTTGGGACAGGCAATGGCTAACGTTTTACCTTTGAGATAGCTGTTGTGGAATGATCCCAGTGAGAAGGCTACACAGTCAGCTGCCAGCAGAAGGTCAGCCCCTCTGTAAACCGGCGAATTGGGATTGATCAGGTGCATCTGTACCGGCCAGTGTGTCAGATGTGAAGGCATCTCAGCTGTTACGGGCATGAAAGCCGGGGCAGGCGCAATGACACGCTCCATGCTCCCCGGACAGCTTCCACCCTGGCGGGAGTGATGCATTGGTTCAACAACTACCTGATGTTTGCCGCCACTGACGGCGTCAAGGACCTCCTCAACACTGAATGAGAGCTTAGAAGCGTTCACCTCAAGCCAGGTAGTGCCCTCTTCAAGATAGCCATACTCGTGATGATCTTTAAGATGTTTGAGATGGGCCTTGACCGTGTTGGCTCCCTTATTGACCATTTCACTTATAACGGCTATCTCGTCATACGGCTCCGCTTCACGCTTCTCAATGGTGATGGCTCCTTCTGGACAGTAGCCTATACAGGCTCCCAGTCCGTCGCACATTAGCTCCGACACAAGCCTTACCTTACCGTCAATGATCTGTAGAGCTCCCTCATGGCAGTTCGGTACGCATTGTCCGCAACCGTTACACTTCTCCTCATCTATTTTTATGATATCTCTTTCCATAGTCTGTTGTTGTTTACAGTGCAAAAGTACCTTCTGCCATGAACATGGTTTGTATCATTTGTTACAAATCAGGATTTCTTTTACTTTTATGCAAAAAAATGAAATTTCCGGTTCTGGGCAGATCGCCCCTGTTTTCAGGCCTTACAGAGGCCGAAATAGAGGGTTTGTTTGAGGGAATAAATTACAAGGTCAGATTTTTCAATGCAGGTGCTTTTGCTGCCCTTGCAGGAGAGGAGATATTATCTGTGATAATAGTGCTCTCAGGCAGTATGAGGGGTGAGATGACCGATCTCGCCGGCCGTACTATAAAAATTGAGGATATAACTCCTCCTCAGGCTCTTGCCGCAGCCTTCATTTATGGTACTGGGGCACAGTATCCGGTCAATGTCATTGCCAATATTGACTCTGAGCTGCTTATTATTGGCAAAAGTGAATATCTGGCTCTCATGAAGAGAGACCAGCGTATTCTGGCAAATTACCTGAATGTTGTATGCGCCAAAGCTCTTTTCCTCTCGGGCAGGCTGCGATTCCTCTCCTTCCACACCATCAAGGGCAAGTATGCGCATTACCTGTCTACGCTTCCCGGCGCCAACACAGGAAAGGTCAGGGTTGACCGTACCCAGCAGGAACTATCTGAGTTCTTCGGGGTGGCACGCCCCTCGCTGGCACGTGCAATAGGTGAGATGGAGCATGACGGACTCATCTCTGTTGACCGGCGTGAGGTCAGGTTCCTTGACCTGAAGGGTCTGTCAAGGCTCACAGACGTATGATAAAAGAGCAAGTTACATAAGGACGAGTCACATAAACTGAGATCACAGAAGGCCAGGCCACATAAGACTAAGTCAAAGGGGGCCGGATCACATAAGATCACCTCACATAAGACCAGGTCACATAAGGCCAATTCCTGCCCTGTCACTCTCCGGACCAGGCAGTATCACTGTGAAGCAGCTGCCGCTCCCCGGTGTGCTCTGTATAGTTACACTGCCCTTGCTAATGGTTACGAGTTCATGGACCAGCTTAAGACCTATGCCTGTACCCTTTTCTGAGTCAGTGCCCTGGGTTGTCTCTATCTCATTACCCGTAAATAGTCTTTTCTGACGCTCCTCGGTTATACCAACGCCGTCGTCACAAATCTTAATCGATACCCCGCCGCCTGGTTCTTCCTTCCCCCTCAGGTGGATCGTTATCTTGCCTCCGCGGTTTGTGTACTTGATAGCATTAGAGATGAGGTTCCTGATAACTATATCGATCAGATCCCTGTCAAACCAGCCCTTTGACCTCCCGATCTGTGTGAAGTTCATTGAGATATTTTTCCTGTCAGCGCTGTCTTTGAATATGCTGATATTTGTAAGAATGATATCCGCCAGGTCGTTCTCCGCAGGAGAATAGCGTATAACATCTTCCTGACCTCTGCCCCATACCAGCATGTTTTCAAGAAGTGCGATGAGCTGTTGCGAATACTGGATGCATGAATCTGCAAGAGATTCGGCTTTATCACGCGACTCCTCCTCCTTCAGCATGTAAAGAGAGTAGAGTATGTTGACAACAGGGCTCCTGAGGTCATGTGAAATGACAGAAAATATCTTGTTCTTAAGGCTGATGGAGTCTGACAGTTTTTTGTTCTGGTCTGCTATCAGTTCATTGCGGGCATTAAGCTCAACAGTCTTATCCTGTAGTTCCCTCGTTCGTTCCCATACCCTGGACTCAAGGTTGCGATTCAGCTCCTCAAGCTGCACTGAGAGTTTTTCCCTTTCCCTTCCCTGCTTTATATAGTCGCGCATGAGGAGGGTGGCTTGTATCATAACGAAAACAAGCATCATAAACGGAAGGATATATTGCTGCTGGTTTTCCTCAAGGGCGTTTGCCAGGGCCAAGTCGGCAATGAAGCCTATACCCAGGATCAGGAATGCGATCAGGTAAAGAAGATCAATGCCGTTTTTCTTCAGCGCACCTTTAATGCTCATTGCAGTGGCGTAAAGAAGTATCGTCAGGGTTATGGCCTGAATGACCCAAACCGAATAGGCGAAATGGTATACCGGAAGTACAAGAACCAATACTGTACCTATAAGAAATACCACATGCACGCCAACTGCAAATCGCCTGAACCAGCGGGTGGGGTAGATGAGCCAGGCCAGCCAGGCAGCTGAAGCTATCATCATGAGAAGAATCAGATATTCGCTTCTCACAATAACATACCAGTTCTTTAATTCAAAAATGGAAACCAGGTAGGGTGCTGACATGAAGGGTCTCAGTGCAAAGCAGAGTACCAGTATTGCGAACATCAGCAGCTTCTTGTCTCTTCTGTCAAGAAGATAAAAGATGAAGAAGAAGAGAAAAGAGGCAAACAGAATCCCTGATGTTGCTATTGACAGAAACCACTGGTTGGTGAAGTTTGACCGGATGGTATTGAATGTGCCTGTTTTGAGAGGCATCCAGAAGCCTCCGCGCCGGTGTTCCCAGTTAGAAATCCTGATAAGCAGTTCGAGGGTGTCGCTTTTCGGAGCATAGATGATGAACTGTGGCTCATAAGCCGGTATTGATTCCGCCCGGCTGCGGGCAGGAGTACCGTTCCTGGCCATAGTCACTCCGTTTATACTTAACTCAAATGATGAATCAAATACCGGAATGTCAAATCCCATGCGGTCAAGATATCCCGGAGGAAGTAATATCAGTGCTCTGTATGTCCCGAATCCAAACTTGGGAAGGTTCTGACCATCAATGGTATAATCGTTCCAGAAGCCAGGGACCTTACCGTAACAGGCGGGACTTAGGGTATCTGTAATGCGCCCGGGGATACCATAGATGAATGTGCCGAAATAGAACTCCCATTCACCGTTCATTCTTACGCTGAATTCATCTCCCTGTTGAATGTGCCTCAGGTCAAGCACTCCTTTCTCCACTCGTGGAGAGGCTAATGCTGCCTGGCATGAGATTATCACAAGAATGATCAGTGAGGCCAGGATCTTTCCCGGCACACCCACCTCTGTTTTCATATGTTATTGCTTTAAGAGACCTCTGTTTTCAAGCAATGCTTCGATGCCAGGCTCACGACCTCTGAATGAGACATACATGTCAAGCTCATCCTTTGATCCCTTGCGTGCAAGAATCTCTTTCTCGAAACGTGCCGCCACCTCTTTGTTGAAGATGTCGCCTGTCTCCTTATAAGCTTTGAAAGCATCAGCGTCAAGCACCTCACACCAGATATAGCTGTAGTAGCCTGAAGAATAGCCTCCTGAGAAAATATGACTGAAATAGGTTGACCGGTAACGGGGTATTATCTCCGGTATCAAACCGTACTTGCCCATAGCGCTCTTCTCAAATTCTGCCACATTTATCTCCACAGGTTCTGTGACGGAGTGGTATTCCATATCAAGAGACGATGCAGCCAGATACTCCACGGTAGTGAAACCCATATTGAACATACCTGCCTTTTCAATCTTCTCAATGAGTGCGTCAGGTATGACCTCACCTGTCTGATAGTGTTTTGCATAAACTCTCAGCACCTCCGGTTCAAGTACCCAGTGTTCCATTATCTGTGATGGCAGCTCTACGAAGTCGCGGGAGACGCCACTTGTATATTCGGTGTTTGAGAGAAGGCTATGCAGTGCATGTCCGAACTCATGGAACATGGTGCTTGCCTCATCAGGGGTGATCAGTGCCGGTTTGTCACCGGAAGGTGGAGTGAAGTTGGTGACCATGCTCACCAGCGGTGTGACGAATTTGCCTTTCTCATCCAGCCTCTGGGGCCTCATAGCGCTGCACCATGCCCCGCCTCTCTTGGAAGCCCTCGGGTAGTAGTCTATCATGAGAATACCTACATGCTTCTTGTTGCGCTTAACCTCAAACGTCTTTACGTCAGGATGATAGAGCGGAATATCTTTCCTCTCACTGAACTCAAGTCCGTATAGCCTGTTGGCGACGTAGAACATGCCGTCAGTAACGTTGCTGACTGAGAAATAGGGTCTTGTCTCCTCGTCACTGAGGTCATACTTCTCCTTTCGTATCTTCTCGGTGTAGTAGAACCAGTCCCATGGCTCAAGCTTGAACTTGCCACCTTCCTTATCAATTAGTCTTTGCTGTTCTGCTGCCTCCGCTTTGGCAACGGGCAGTGCGGCATCCCATATCTGAGCCAGGAAGCCCAGTACTTTCTGCGGTTCTTTGGCCATATTACGCTCAAGTACATAGTCGGCGTGGCTCTTGTAGCCAAGCAGGTTTGCCTTCTCAACCCTCAGCCTCACAATGTCAGCTGCGATCTTGTTGTTGTCACGCTCATTGCCGTTATTCCCGCGCAGCATGTAGCCCCTGAACATTTTCTCTCTCAGATCCCTGTTATCAGCATAGGTCATAAAGGGGAAGTAGCTCGGTGCCTGAAGCGTGAAGAGCCATTTTCCTTCCATACCCCTGGCCTTTGCGGCAGCAGCGGCTTGCGCTATGACACCCTCAGGCAGACCTGAGAGATCTTGTTCGTTGTCGATAACCATGGTGAAGGAATTGGTCTCTGCCAGCAGATTCTCACCGAAGCTTAAGGAGAGCATCGAGAGCTGACCGTTGAGGGCGCGCAGAATTTCCTTATCTTCAGACGAGAGGCCGATACCATTTCTGATAAATCCAAGGTACTGGTCCTCAAGCAGCTTACTCTCTTCAGGAGTCAGATTGAACTTATCCCTGTTCTCATATACTGATTTTACTCTTGCAAATAGTTTCTCATTAAGCGAGATATCATCCCTGTGCTTAGAGAAGAGAGGTGTCATCTCCTTCTGCAGAGCCTGAATGGAATCATTGGTGTTGGCTCCGCTGAGCGGCCCCATGGCACGCTGTACCTTAGTCATCAGTTCGCCGGTGAATTGCATGGCCCTGATGGTATTATCAAAGGTAGGCTCAGCAGTGTTGTTTATGATGGCATTAACTTCTGCCATCTCCTCCTCCATACCTCTCAGATATGCAGGCTTGAAATGCTCAAATTTGATCTTGTCAAAGGGAGGAACCTCAAAGGGAGTATCCCAGTCACAGTAAAAAGGATTCTCGCAGCTCTCCTTTTTGCAGGAGATGGCTCCAAGGGAAGCAATAAGGAACATAATGAACAGTCTTTTCATATCATTTAGTGTTTGGTTAAGTCTGGTTAAAAATATTGAATAATACCCACAATACAAAAAACCTACAGTAAGTGAGTCTTTTTGCAGCATTTGAGACGTAGTGCCGTTACTCGAATTCTATCAGCGCATCACCCTTGCTGACCTGCTCACCGCTCTTTATTATTATCCTGCTGATAACACCGTCACGGTCAGCCATCACTTCCCTGTAGTTTCGGCTATTCCTTATATACATCAGAATTTGTCCCTTTTTGACCTTTACGCCCACGTTCAGAAACTCGCCTTCCGGCCAGTAGGAGGCGGTGGTCCCGGAGTAGATGAATGCAGTACCGGTCTCGGGAGCAAAAAGAAGCTTTTTTGGAATAATCCTGGCTGTAGCACCCTTTGACATCTCTGCCTTTTTCTCTTCTACCTCCTTGAT
>CAYQNT010000131.1:0-7014 GCA_964418865.1 uncultured Rikenella sp. | reverse complement strand
ATAATTACGAAAGTACAATTATTGTGGACCTACAGCGTTCCTGTTTCAATATTGCATTAGTTTGACCCGACTGAAATTCATAGACAATATCTCAGGGCTGCAGTCTGTACAGCTGTTAAGATTTGCCACCTTCCTTATCATCAGCATTGTCTTTACAAAAAGCCATCTGTCACGTCCACAGATAGGTAACTGGGAGCTTTTTCTCTTCATCTCCAGCCTGCTCAGCTTCTTCTGGGTGACAGGCATCATACAGTCGCTCCTGACCTTATATAACCGCAACAAGACCTTCAGGGAGGGGGCCGGGGACGAAGGCCGCAAGTCGCCCGAAATATTCAATGCCTTCCTTCTTATTTCAGGCTTTAGTCTGGTGGTATTCATACTGGGCTTCACGCTCCGTCTCACGGTCTTTTCGCACGACACCCAGCCGGAGATACCATATCCCAACATGTTGCTGTTTTATATTCTCCTCAGCAACCCGGTGACCCTGATTGAGTACATATACCTGCTTAATAAAAGGCCTCACCGGATTCTGCAGTATGGCATATATACCTATTCGGCTCAGCTGCTGTTTGTTCTGGCCCCGGTGATAGCCGGATTTGATGAGAAGAGTGCAATATGGGGACTGTTTGCAATCACTGCGATACGATGGGTGTGGCTGATAACACTTCTGCGCAGATATTCGGTCTTCAAAGTGTCATATGACTTTATAAGTGAGCACCTTAAGATTGGCATGCCACTGATATTGGCCTTTCTGATAAGCGGCTCGGCACAGTATGTTGACGGTATAATTATCTCGCTTCGCTATGCTGACCCCGGTGTTTTTGCCATGTACCGTTACGGGGCCAAGGAGTTCCCTCTCGTCTTGCTTCTTGCCAACGGCCTGAGCAGCGCACTCCTTCCTCTCTTCAGTACCAGGGAGGGGATGCGCGAGGCGCTTGTGACCCTGCGAAAACGGTCAGACAGGCTCATCAAGTACCTTTTCCCGATATCAATGGTCATAATGCTCTCTGCCCGATGGGTCTACCCGCGGCTCTTCACACCTGAGTACACACGCAGCGCTGACGTATTCATGATATACGCCCTTCTGATAGTCCCCCGCCTGATATTTCCCCAGACCATAATTATAGGAAGAAGGAGGACCCACATAACACTTATTGTGGCAGCAGTGGAGATAGCGGTGAACGTACCGCTGAGCCTCATGCTCATAAAACCTTACGGCGTGGTAGGCGTAGCACTGGCCACATTCATTGTCTACTCCCTGGAAAAGGCTTTCCTGATGTACTATGTGTGGAAAAGCATGAAGATAAAGCCGGCAGAATACATCCCCGTCACGCGGTGGCTGATATCCTCCGCTATTCTCATGTTGCTGTTCGTGCTGATAGACCATCGCATCATTGACATCCACTAATGAGTGTTCCCCGGCTGAACAAAATCTGCCGGGCCTGCCACTCAGTGGCTTAAGTAAACGCGCCAGCCTGCCACTCTCAGGCTGAAGTAAATTTGCCGGACCTTTCACTGATATCAAAAAGCATTATATTTGGACATCATAAAATATGCCTGCAGACATGCCTGACCATAATAGCCGTTTAGAAGATCATTTTAGCAAATTCAGAAGGAATATCATAGGGATTGATCAGGAGTATGTCACTCCGTACGGCAAGAAGAAGATCATCTATTGCGACTGGATAGCCAGCGGAAGGCTTTACGGCCCCATTGAGGAGAAAATGGCTTCCACTTTCGGTCCCTTCGTAGGGAACACCCATACTGAGACCTCTGAGACCGGATCAATGATGACATGGGCCTACCACCATGCACAAGAGATAATCAAGAGACACTTCAATGCCGGTCCTGATGATGTTCTCATAGCTGCCGGAGCAGGCATGACCGCAGTAATAAATAAGTTCCAGAGGATACTTGGCCTCAAAGGATGTAACTATCCCAGAACAGAACGATGCCTTGGTGATAAGGAACGGCCGGTTGTATTTATAACACATATTGAGCATCACTCTAACCAGACCTCATGGTATGAGACTCTTGCAGATGTGGTGATGATTGAGCCCGGAAGTGATCTTACCGTTGACCCTGATAACCTGCAGAAGGCTCTTGACAAGTACAGCGACAGGAAGTTCAAGATAGGCTCATTCTCAGGGTGCTCAAATGTCACGGGGATATTCACTCCCTATCACCAGCTGGCACGTATCATGCATGAGAACGGCGGCCTGTGCTTTGTTGATTTTGCAGCCTCGGCTCCATATGTTGATATCAATATGAATCCTGAAGATAGTCTTGAGAAACTTGACGCCATCTTTTTCTCTCCACATAAATTCCTTGGCGGCCCGGGCTCTTCAGGTGTTATGCTCTTTGACAAGTCATTATACAAATCATCCGCTCCCGATCAGCCCGGGGGAGGCACTGTTGACTGGACGAACCCGTGGGGTGAATATAAGTTTGTTGAGAGCATTGAATCAAGAGAGGATGGCGGTACCCCGGGCTTCCTGCAGATGATAAGGGCCGCCCTGGCCATTGAGCTGAAGGAGATGATGGGGACGGAAAAAATAGTTGCCAGGGAAAATGAGCTTCTGACCAGAGCCTTTGAAGGCATGTCAGCCATACCGGGGCTACATATTCTGGCACCGAACATAAAGCACAGGCTGGGAGCAGTATCCTTCTATATCGATGACCTGCATTATAACATGATAGTCAAGCTGTTGAGCGACAGGTACGGCATACAGGTAAGGGGCGGATGCGCCTGCGCAGGCACATACGGTCACTTTCTTCTTGACGTGACGTACGATCATAGCCACCGTATCACCGAGATGATCAACAGGGGAGACCTCTCGGAGAAACCCGGATGGGTGAGGCTCTCATTGCATCCGACGATGACCGATGAGGAGCTGGAGACAGTAATAAAAGCTCTTAGAGAGGTCAGGGACAATGCTGCCGAGTGGAGCACCGACTATAACTATAACAGAAAGACTAACGAGTTTATACACGTGGATGACACCGGTGCCGGCAAGAAACAGGTCCGGGAGTGGTTTATCCTTAAGAGCTGACAGAGATGAAAGTAACGGAAGTGATCACCGGGCCCCAGAAGAGGGAGTTCATTGAGTTTCCTAAAAGGCTTTACAGGGGAGATCCAAACTATGTATGCCCGCTCGACATGGAAATTGAGTCTCTCTTCAACCCCGGGCGAAATATCACTTTCAGCAACGGTGAGGCAACACGCTGGATACTATCTGACGACGAGGATAAGACCATCGGCAGAGTAGCTGCCTTTATAGATGAGACACGCTCAAAAGCTAACAGACAACCTACAGGTGGATTCGGTTTCTTTGAGGTTATTGAATCACATGATGCAGCGTTCATGCTCTTTGACACTGCCAGGCAATGGCTTACCGTGAGAGGCATGAAAGCAATGGACGGGCCCATTAACTTCGGTGATAATGATAACTACTGGGGATTACTTGTGGATGGCTTCATTCAGCCCGGCTTCGGGATGCCCTACAATAAAAAGTATTACAGGCAATATTTTGAGGATTATGGGTTCAAAACATATTTTGAACAGTACAGCTATCATAAAGATGTGGCAGCCGTGGAGGTCTTCCCTGAACGCTTCAGGAAAATAGCAGAGTGGATATCAAAAAGACCCGGATATAGCTTTCAGCACTTTGACTACAACAGGCGTGATAAGTTCGTCTCTGATCTGGTTGAGATATATGATGCCACATGGTCAGTATTCAAGGAAGACTTCACTCCTCTTAACCCTGAAAGACTACGCAACACCCTTCACGAGGCAAAAGCGTTCATGGACCCTGAGCTGATCTGGTTTGCCTACCATAATGACAAGCCTGTGGCTTTCTTTATTCTCTTTCCTGACCTGAACCAGATCATCAGACACTTTAACGGCCGTCTCACTCTCTGGAACAAGATCAGGTTTGTTTGGTACAAGTTGACCCATGAGATGACACGTGCCCGCGCCCTGGTGGCAGGTGTGCACCCCTCGTACCAGAACAGTGGAATAGATGCGGCAATCTTTCTTGAGTTGTTCCGTGTCTTCAGAAAGAAACGGTTTTACAAAGAGCTGGAACTGTCATGGGTGGGCGACTTCAACCCCAAGATGATATCAATGTATGAGGCATTGGGAGCACACAGGGCGAAGACTCACCTGACTCTGAGGTACATGATTGACGATACCATACCTTTCATGATGTATAAGGATGAGATGGAGGAGAACAGAGCTGAACGTGAAGCTAAACTCAAGAAGTAAATTTATTTTTATCACCGTTTGTATTTTTCTTATTGTTCATTATCTTTGCACTCCGCTTTAAACGGGATTTTTCAACAGTAACGAATTATATCAGAAGATGAAAGAAGGTATACACCCGAGCAATTACAGGATGGTTGTATTTCAGGATATGTCAAACGGGTTCAACTTTATGACACGCTCAACGGCCTCATCACGTGATACCATTAAATGGGAGGACGGAAAGGAGTATCCGCTTATCAAGCTTGAGATATCAAACACCTCACATCCTTTTTATACAGGTAAGATGAAGCTTGTTGACACCGCAGGCAGGGTTGATAAGTACATGAGCCGTTACAAGAGTCACCTCGACAAGAAGAAGTAGGTGATCAGCATAAAATCATAAGCTGCCTTAAACCAGGCGGCTTTTTTTTTGTTATGAGGATGCTCCGGCTGGCAGCCTCATGATAGTTTTCCATAGGGGAAGCATTAAGGCAATAACAGCGTTTGTATACGGCAGCCCCTACTCTAGCCGTTATGTGAAGGGAGATCGGAAGCAGAGGGGAGAGGGGACTACATTTTTTTAACTAAATTTGCATAGGTTTACTTAATATGGATAGAAAGGCATTTGAAAAGTGGGGCAGAGTCGGTTTGCATGAGCTGACAGATGAAGGGAGAGAGATCATTCCCATTCTTTCTGACGGTGATGATCAGGAGCTTGAGGAGGTGGAGATACCGGGCAGCGTGCCTGTTCTTCCGCTGAGGAATACGGTTCTCTTCCCAGGAGTGGTAATACCCATAGCTGTGGGTCGCTCCAAGTCGGTTCAAATTGTCCGTGATGCCTATCGTGGGGATAAGCTTGTTGCTGCAATAGCACAGCTTGATGCCGAGATTGATGACCCGCAGGTACGTGATCTTAATGTTGTGGGTACCCTTGGCCAGGTGGTGAAGCTCCTTGAGATGCCTGACGGCACAACCACAGCCATTATCCAGGGCCGCAGACGTATTGCAATAGATAAAATAACGCAGACCGAGCCCTATCTGACAGCACAGGTCAAGGCAATACCGGAAGTCAGGGGCGGCGATGACGATAAAGACTTCGAGGTGATAATAGGGTCACTGAAGGATCTTTCAGTTAAGATAGTAAAGCTTAACCCTAATATCAATCCTGAGGCCTCTTTCGCGGTGAGGAACATTGAAAACAGCACTTATCTCATAAATTATATCTGTGCAAACACTGAGATAAACGTCAATGACAAGCAGAAGCTGCTTGAGGCTGCCACTCTCAGGGAGCGCGGCATGAGGCTGGTTGAGCACCTTGTGCGTGAGATACAACTGCTGGAGCTGAAAAACGAGCTGCAGTCAAAGGTTAAGTATGATATAGACCAGCAACAGCGTGAGTTTCTTTTGCACCAGCAGATGAAGACCATTCAGAATGAGCTGGGAGGCAATCCTTTAGAGAAGGAGGTGGAGGAGTTCCGCGCCAGGGGTGAAAAGAAATTGTGGAACGAGGAGGTGGCTAAAGTCTTCAGCCGTGAGCTCGATAAGCTGGCGCGACTTAATCCTGCCGCAGCCGAATACTCAGTGCAGGTAAATTATATCCAGACACTGCTGGAGCTGCCGTGGAATGAATATACCACTGACAATCTCGATCTTAAAAACGCGCAGCGTGTCCTTGATGAAGATCATTTCGGACTTGAGGAGGTTAAGGAGAGAATACTTGAGCACCTGGCGGTACTGAAGCTGAAGGGTGATCTTAAGTCGCCCATTCTTTGCCTATACGGCCCTCCGGGAGTTGGTAAGACCTCTCTGGGCAGATCCGTAGCCCGCGCTCTCGATCGCAAATATGCCCGCATGTCACTGGGTGGACTGCATGATGAGGCGGAGATAAGAGGCCACCGTAAGACATACATAGGTGCCATGCCCGGCAGGGTGGTGCAGAACATACGGCGTGCAGGCTCATCAAACCCTGTATTTATTCTGGATGAGATAGACAAGGTGGGACAGGATTTCCGTGGCGACCCCTCATCGGCCCTGCTGGAGGTGCTTGACCCTGAGCAGAACACCCATTTCTATGACAACTTCCTTGAGCTTGAGTATGACCTCTCCAAGGTGCTCTTCATAGCTACTGCCAATACTCTTTCAACTGTTAGTCCTGCCCTACGCGACAGGATGGAGCTTATAGAATTATCCGGCTACCTGGTAGAGGAGAAGCGAGAGATAGCCATCAAGCACCTCATCCCCAAGCAGCTGGAGGCCCACGGTGTAACACGGGAGCAGTTCAGCCTGAGCCGTGGGGTGATAGAGGAGGTGATACAGAAGTATACCCGTGAGTCAGGAGTGAGAGAGCTTGACAAGAGGCTCGCAAAGCTGATACGCTTCAGAGCCAGGGAGATAGCTTTTGATGACAAGCCCGATGCAGTAATAACAAGCGAGAAGGTGGCAGAGATACTGGGGCCGCAGAAATACCTGAAGGATATCTACGACGGCAATGATCAGGCCGGTGTGGTGACCGGACTGGCATGGACGGCAACAGGCGGTGAGATACTCTTCGTGGAGACCAGCCTGAGCAGGGGTAAAGGCAACCTAACCCTTACCGGCAACCTGGGTGAGGTGATGAAGGAGTCGGCAGTGATAGCACTGGAGTACCTGAAAGCACACGCCTCACTGCTTGGCCTTCCCGAAACATTCTCAGAGAAGTGGAACATACATATCCATGTTCCTGAAGGAGCGATACCAAAAGATGGTCCTTCAGCAGGTATCACCATGGC
>CAYQNT010000130.1:0-7073 GCA_964418865.1 uncultured Rikenella sp. | reverse complement strand
TTAATAATCGCTCGCTTTCAGTCGCTCCGAATTCTCAGCCATCTGCAGCTCATCAAGCATCTCCTGAATGTTACCATCAAGCACCACAGGAAGGTTATGCAGGGTAAAATTTATACGATGATCTGTCACTCTCCCCTGAGGATAGTTATATGTACGTATCTTGGCCGACCTGTCGCCTGAAGAGACCATTGTCTTTCTCTTTTGAGAGATCTCATCCAGATATTTCTGATACTCGAGATTATAGAGGCGGGTACGCAGTTCCCCCATGGCCTTCTCAAGGTTCTTTATCTGCGATTTCTCATCCTGACAAGTGACCACCAATCCGGTAGGCACATGGGTAAGCCTGATGGCTGAGTAGGTGGTGTTCACGCTCTGCCCGCCTGGGCCTGATGAGCAATATGTATCTTTACGTATATCCTCATTGCGTATCTCAATGTCAAACTCACCAGCCTCGGGCAGCACTGCCACGGTAGCGGCTGATGTGTGTATGCGCCCCTGGGTCTCGGTCTGGGGTACACGCTGTACACGATGGACGCCGGACTCATACTTCATTATGCCATAAACACCATCACCGGTAATGGTGAAGACCACTTCTTTATAACCTCCGGCAGTTCCTTCAGTAAAGTAATTGAGGTCAAGCTTCCATCCCTGTGCCTCAACGTATTTTGAATACATCCGGTAGAGGTCTCCGGCAAAGATGCTTGCTTCATCGCCGCCGGTGCCTGCCCTTATCTCCATGACTGCATTCTTCTCATCCTCAGGGTCAGCAGGAAGAAGCAGATACTTGATCTCCTCCTCCATGCCAGGGATGATATCTAGTAGATTATCTATCTCGGCCTTGGCCATCTCACGCATCTCCGCATCCTTCTCGGCAGCAAGAAGTGATCTGGTGCTCTCGAGGTTGTCAATTGCGCTCTTGTATTTCTCATAAGCCTCCACCACCGGCTTCAGCTCCTTGTACTCCTTGTTAAGCCTGACATAGCGCTTCATATCAGACATTACGCCATTGGAGTTCAGCAGTTCACCCACCTCAACAAAACGCTTCTTAACTCCCAGAAGCCTCTCAAGAATAATATTGTTTGTCATCAAATGCCAGATTTCAGGGTGCAAAGGTAGTCATTGTCAGAAAATAGACAATAGGCACATTTATCAGTCAGCAGTCCACAGTCTTCAGCCCTCAGGCTTCAGCCAACTGACTGCCGACTGCCGACTGTGGACTGTGGGCTAATAGTGGTATTCTCCGTATTCGCTCCTGATTGTGAGGCGTCTGGAGGGTGCGGATTCGCAGTATCCTATGATACGTGCCTCCAGGTTGAACGACGAGGCGATATCAATAATAGCCTGTGCATCATGACCGCCAACATATAGCTCCATGCGGTGGCCCATGTTGAAGACACGATACATCTCCTCCCATGGCGTTTCTGAGCTCGTCTGTATCAGTTCAAACAGCGGCGGTAGCGGGAAGAGGTTATCCTTGATAACATGTACGTTGTCAATAAAATGCATGATTTTAGTCTGTCCGCCGCCCGAACAGTGTACCATACCGTGTATTGCGGGGCGCATAGTCTCAAGCACTTTTCTTATCACAGGTGCGTAGGTCCGCGTAGGCGACAAGACCAGCTTCCCGGCATTGACGCCCGGCACGGCTGTGGGATCAGTAAGCCGCATTTTCCCGCTGTAGACCAGTGATGAAGGTATCTCTCTGTCATAGCTCTCCGGGAAAAGTCCGGCAAGATAATTATGAAACACATCATGTCGCGCCGAGGTCAGCCCATTGCTGCCCATGCCGCCGTTATACTCATTCTCGTACGTTGTCTGCCCGTATGAGGCCAGTCCTACTATCACATCCCCCCTGCTGATATTGGCATTGTCAATGACCTCAGACCGTCGCATGCGTGCAGTGACAGTTGAGTCAACAATGACCGTTCTTACCAGGTCACCCACATCAGCTGTCTCTCCTCCCGTGGAGGATATGCCTATCCCCTCCCCGCGCATCTGTTCAAGGAACTCCTCGGTACCCTCGATAATAGCCCTGATAACTTCACCCGGGATGATGTTCTTGTTTCTTCCAATGGTTGATGAGAGAAGGATATTATTGGTGACACCCACGCAGAGCAGATCGTCAAGATTCATCACCACAGCGTCCTGGGCGATGCCCTTCCATACGGAGAGGTCTCCTGTCTCCTTCCAGTATATATATGCTAGTGACGATTTAGTTCCGGCGCCATCGGCATGCATGATGTTGCACCACTCCGGATCATCTCCGAGTATGTCTGGAATGATCTTGCAGAATGCTTTCGGAAAGAGTCCCCTGTCAACCTTGCTAATGGCAGCATGTACCTCCTCCTTGCCGGATGAGACTCCTCGCTTTGCGTATCTTGAACGGTCGGTCATAATATCCGCGCAGAGGCTCTATTATTTTGCAGGCACATAGTCAGTCCTCAGCACCCTGAACTCAGTACGGCGGTTTATCTGGTGAGCTATCTCCTTTTGCTCATCGTTGGCGAGGCTGTTGATATACTGCTCGGTAAGGGTTGCACCTGAACGGAGGAAGGAGGCATCCTTCATTATCTCCTCATCAACCACCTTAGGATTAGACTCTCCATAGCCTTTGGCTGTAAGCCTGTCAGCGGAAACGCCCTTGCCAATTAGATAGTCGACCACAGACTGTGCCCTCTTTTGTGACAGCTCCATGTTAAACTCTTCCGTGTCACGTGAGTCGGTGTGTGACATAAGCTCGATGGTCACGTTGGGATTGTCAATGAGTGTCTCCACCAGCTTGTCAAGCGAGACCATAGATTCAGGACGGAGATCCCACTTTCCGAAGTCATAGAATATGTTAGGCAGCTGAATAGGTTTGTCAATAGGTGTGAGGAGGATGGTTGCCATAAACCCGCGGCTCTTGTCCTGCCCCCTGGTTGTCTCTTTCTCCTTACCATTGAGGAAGCCGTTCTTTGAGGCGAGGAAAATGTAATCGACCTCCGGCCTGAGGCTGAACTTAAAGTCGCCTGCTGTGCCTGTCTCTGTCTGCAGGTTAGCGCCGTCGCTGGCGATGAGCTGCACTGTGGCGCCATCAACCGGGAGTCCGGTCTTCTCATCTTTTACGAGGCCGGTGATACTGAAGAGCAGCGGAGGCATCTCAAAGGTAAAAAGATCATCGTCGCCCCTCTCCTTGCGTGAGGAGCTAAAAATACCCTTTTCGGCCCCCCTCTCGAAGGTGATGCCGAAGTCATCTGACGGGCTGTTTATGGGAGGTTTCATGTTCTCGACGATCCAGCCGTCACCAGCCTGAGATACCGCTTTGAATATGTCAAGCCCACCCATGCCTATATGTCCGTCAGAGGCAAAATAGAGCGTGCCGTCTTCCCTTACGAAGGGAAAGACCTCATTGCCTCTGGTGTTGATGTCAGAGCCAAGGTTCTCGGGGCGTGACCATGGGCTGCCGGGAGAGGTGCGTGTTGAACGGTATATATCTTTCCCTCCTCTACCGCCTGGCATGTCGGAGACAAAATATAGAGTCTGACCATCAGCGGAGAGAGCCGGGTGGGCCACCACCATAGAGTCTGCAAGGAGGTCTGTCTTCACCGGGTCTGTCCAGCGTGTGCCCTCACGGGTTGAATACATTATCACACATCCCCTTTTTTCACGCTTGCCTGCTTCGCACCGTGTAAAATATACTTCAGAATAATCAGAGGAGAACGATGGGGTGCCGTCTTCAAACTCGCTGTTGATAAAGTCCACTGGTACCGGAGTGCTCCATTTGCCTTTCTTATCAAGCCTGGTCTCGAAGATATCACTGAAGCTCTGCCCTGTGGCACCATGTGTTTTGTTACCCCTGGCATCGTCACGCGCTGAGGTGAACCACACCAGGCCATAGTCATCACGGGCAAATGCCGGACTGAAGTCGGACTCCCTGGAATTTACCTCTTTCATCTCTTCAACAACGTATGATTCGGGTGAAGCCTGCCACTCCATTGCCAGCTCACAAGAGCGTATCTGTTGTTCTGTACGGGGGTCTCCGGGCACCAGCTGACGGTATTTCCTGAACTCAGCGATGGCCTGCGGATAACGTCCGAGCTTTTTTGTGCTCTCTGCCAGCCAGTATTGTGCTTCAGGCCTTGGGAACGACGACTTTACTGCCCTCTTATACCATAGCTCTGCATTCTTCGGGTCATTTATCAGTCGGTAACACTCTGACACCATGAAGACCATGTCAGCCTTCACCTGCTTGTCGCGTGTCTTTGAATAGGAATCCTTGAAGAAGTCGATTGCATCATAGTAGCTGCCGGCCTCATAAGCGGCATATGCACGCTCGATCTTTTGCTTTTGTGCATCAAGCAGCAAAGGGATAAGCAGCAAAAAAGCAAACATGAGGATAAATGATTTCTTCATACCGAACACCTTAGTTTAATGCAAAAGTAATGATTGTTATCAATGTTAACGCACCCCAATTTCAATAATTGCCGGATACAAGACCGTACAGCAAAAATAATGCCCTGCTTCTCAGGTGCGCAAAGTGAGTGTATGAGGAATGTTTCAACCACCCCCTCTGCCAATAAAATCGGGAGAGCACCCGACGCTACGTTCGGGGCAGGTTCTCCGCTCTCAAGAGGGAAGATAAGAATGAATAATCACCTGGTAAAGAGAAGCTCACGATACTTGGGCAACGGCCACAATTCATTGTCAACCACAAGCTCCAGCCTGTCAATATGTAGTCTGATCTCACTGAGGAATGGCTTTACCTTCTCTTCATAAGTAACCGCCCTCTTGTACAGGTCATCAATCACATTGGCCTGCCTTCTCTGTTCAATCATTTGTGATACCAGCTTATTGATCATGGATATATGATCTGACAGGGTCACTATAAGTTCTTTGCGGTCACCGGCCAGACGTTTGTAATCATTATCATCAAAGATCTCACGTAGTCCTTTTACATTCTCAATCAGTGTGGTCATGTAGTTTATCGCTGTAGGAACGATATGATTAATTGCAAGGTCGCCAAGAACGCGTGACTCTATCTGAAGCTTCCTGGTAAACTTCACCAGCTCTACCTCAAGCCTGCTTTCAAGTTCGCGGCCGGTCAGCACACCTGTCTTTACAAGAGTCTCGCGTGATTCAGCAGAGACATATGCCTTAAGCGTCGCCGGCACGCCAGGGTCAACTGACAGTCCCCTGCGGGCCGCTTCACGCAACCATTCATCACTATATCCGTCACCTTCAAACCTGATACGCTTAGAATCAATTATACACTTCTTGAGAACCAGAAAGATAGCCTCATCCTTCTTCCTTCCCTTGTTGACCATTGCGTTAACCTCATCAGAGAACAACCGGAGCTGGCGCGCCACCGCAGCATTGAGCACTATCAATGAGGAGCTGCAGTTGGCTGATGAACCTACAGCCCTGAACTCAAACCTGTTGCCGGTAAAGGCAAAGGGTGAGGTGCGGTTGCGGTCAGTGTTATCAAGCAGAATACCGGGTATCTTGCCTAAGCCAAGCTTGAGCTCTGTCTTCTCCTCGGGGGTCATCTTCTTGTCTTTCACCTTGCTGGCAATGCCGTCAAGTATCTTCGACAGATAGCTGCCAAGAAAGACCGAGATGATCGAAGGAGGTGCCTCATGCCCTCCAAGCCTGTATGAGTTAGTCTCATTGGTGACACTGGCCCTGATCAGTTCCTGGTTGTCATTGACGGCTTTGACTACGTTAACGAGGAATGTAAGGAACTGCATGTTGGTCTTAGGGTTCTTGCCGGGTGAGAGCAGGTTAACCCCAGCGTCAGTCATCAGTGACCAGTTGCTGTGCTTGCCGGAGCCGTTCACCTCTGCAAAGGGCTTCTCGTGGAAGAGCACCCTGAACTTATGTCTCTTTGCCACCCTGCGCATTATGTCCATTATCAGCTGATTATGGTCGACTGCCAGGTTAGCCTCCTCATGAACAGGAGTACACTCAAACTGATTGGGGGCTACCTCATTATGACGCGTTTTCACCGGTATGCCCAGCTTGTAGGCTTCATACTCAAACTCCCTCATGAATGTTTTTACCCTGTCAGGGATAGAACCAAAGTAGTGGTCTGAGAGCTGCTGGTCTTTTGACGAGGGGTGCCCCATAAGCGTTCTGTCTGCCAGCATCAGGTCGGGACGGGCATAATAAAGTGCCTCATCAACCAGAAAATACTCCTGCTCCCAGCCAAGGGTGGTGATTACCTTTTTCACCTCCTTGTCAAAGAGGTGGCATACCTCCACGGCAGCACGGTCAAGAACAGCCAGAGAGCGGAGAAGCGGGGTCTTATAATCAAGAGCCTCACCTGTGTATGATATGAATACGGTGGGTATGCAAAGGGTATTCCCAACAATGAAAGCAGGCGAGGAGACATCCCACGCGGTATAGCCCCTGGCCTCGAAGGTGTTTCTGATGCCTCCACTGGGAAAGCTTGAAGCGTCAGGCTCCTGCTGCACCAGCACCTCCCCGGAGAAAATCTCAATGATGGTTCCTTGCTCTCCCCTGCCTACAAATGAATCATGCTTCTCTGCCGTAGTGTCAGTCAGTGGGTGAAACCAGTGAGTGAAATGAGTGACACCATGCTCCATGGCCCATGCCTGCATGCCGGTGGCCACCTGGTCAGCTATCTGTCTGGTGATTGGAGTGCCCTCATCTATTGCCGTTATCACAGCCCTGTAAGCTTCACGACTAAGGAAGCGCTCCATCTTGAGCTTGTCGAAAACATTTTCCGAGAAATAGGAAGAGACGGTCTCTTTTGATATATTGACCTCAACAGGTTCTCTGTTGAACAGCTCCTTCAAAGCACTGAAACGTAATTCTGCCATCGTCTGATTTTATTGCAAAAATAAGTCAGGTTAGGCGAAATTATTCTCCTTTATGCGGTTTTTTTTGAAATTTTATCTGATTTTTATTTTTACCCCCCCTAAAAGCAGGGGATGATATATTAAATATTATGAATTTTTCATGTCATATCATCATTCAGAGGGGGCATATGAAATATTATGAATTTTTTATATCATACCATCATTCAGAGGGGGCATATGAAATATTATGAATTTTTTATATCATACCATCAT
>CAYQNT010000129.1:0-7151 GCA_964418865.1 uncultured Rikenella sp. | reverse complement strand
GGTGTGAGAGGACAGATAGGGATTTATCAGAAAGTCCCTATCTTCCTACTCGATTCAAACTGAGGTGATCATGAGAAAGCATGCATTTTTGTTAATCCTGTTAATGATAGTGACAGCCTCCTGCGGTGATTCATCGCTGACGAGAACTCTGCCCAATGTGACCGGCAGCACAGGAGAGGTGATTGTTGTTATGGATAAGAAAATGTGGGATGGAATCCCCGGCGAGGCCATCAGGGAGCAGCTGGGTGCAGTTATCATCGGGCTGCCTCAGCCTGAGCCGGCTTTCACGCTTATCCCTGTCAATACTGCAGGATTTCGTGATATATATGTCGCTCACCGGAATATTATTATGATAAAGTCAGATACTCAGGAAGCCGAAGCCGGGGTAACATACAAACGTGACAGGTGGGCCGAGACACAGCTTGTTATCACCATCACTGCAGCTGATGCGTCGTCGCTTGCTGAAGCCATACGTGAGAATGGTGAGGCCATCAGGCGCAGCATAAATGATGTGGAGCGTGAGAGGCTGACCAAATGGCTGACTAAGTCAGCCGGTAAGACAAGAAGTATTGTCACCTCCGACAGCCTGAGTTGGGAGATAGTTCAGCCGGCAGGATACAAGCCTGACTTTAATCGCAGCGGTATCATGATGATCTCTGCCGAGACACCCTCAACCACTCAGTCAATAATGGTCTCAATCATTGACCGTACCACCTCTCGTATCGGATGCATTGAGCTTGCTGATCTGGCACAGAAGGCTATGTCTGCAGAGGTTAAAGGCCCTGACGGAGGATCATTCATGGTCATTGAGCAGCAGATACCTGTCAGCTGCCGCTCTTTCCGGCGTGACGGAACTGACTACATAGAGATGAGAGGCTTATGGACCCTCGAGGGTGGTTACATGGGCGGGCCTTTCATATCCTATTCCTTTATTGATCAGGAGACATCACGGGCCGTGGTGGTTACAGGCTTCGTCTATGCCCCCAAGGCTGAGAAGAGGGAGTTGCTGCGCCAGGTAGAGGCTCTCATGTACACAGTCAGAAAAGCATCCTGACAGAGACTTCCATCTAAATAGTCAGAAAACTTTCTGACATAATCATTCCTGAATCCGGTTAAAGAAGCTTCCTGACAGGCTGTTATCCTTTCTTCTCTTCAACAGGCATGTAACGCTGGTCTCTTCTGACGGGTGTGAATCCGGCGTCGCGGATAATCTGTCTCAGGGTGTCGGGACTGACACGAAAAGGGTCACCGGCAGCACTTACCACGTTCTCTTCTATCATCACTGATCCAAGATCATTTGCTCCACCGTGCAGCGAGATCATTGCGGTCTCACTTCCAACGGTAAGTATTGACGATTGCAGGTTAGGGATGTTATCAAGTACCAGCCTGCTGATGGCGATCATCTTCAGGTATTCAGGGGCGGTGACGTTGCTGTGTATGCCGTCTCTCTCAGCCAGCACCGTGCCACGGTCCATGAACGGCCACGGGATGAAGGTTATAAACCCGTCATGCCCATTAGGTTTCTCATCCTGCAGATCACGCAACAGCACCAGATGATCTATCCTTTCAGCTACCGTCTCGGCATGGCCGAACATCATGGTGGCGGAAGTGGGAATGTTGAGCTTGTGTGCCTCGCGCATAACCCCCAGCCATTCGGCTGTTGTGGCCTTGGCAGGAGAGACTATCTTCCTGACCCTGTCAGAGAGGATCTCTGCCCCGGCGCCGGGAAGGGAGTCGAGGCCGGCATCACGCAGCGCAACAAGCACCTCATAGTAGCTCTTCTTCGCCTTCTGTGCGAGATATGCAACTTCCGGCGGCCCCAGGGCATGAAGCTTCACGTCGGGCCAGCGGTACTTTAGTCCACGGAAGAGAGCGGTGTAATAATCAAGCCCGAGGACAGGGTTCATACCTCCCTGCAAAAGAAGCTGGTCGCCTCCCAGGGCTTTCATCTCGCTTATCTTGAGGTCATACTCCGCGTCAGTTGTCACATACGCCTCTTCGCTCCGCGCAGTACGACAGAAATTACAGAACCGGCACTGTGAGAAGCATACATTCGTGATATTCACATTACGGTCAATCATCCACCCGACTGTGTTGCCCGGATGAAGCCTCCGGCGGACGCTGTCAGCAAGATACATAAGTACGGCCAGCGGAGCCTCTTCCATCAGGCTCAGGGCTTCACGAGAAGTTATCCGGACTCCCTTGAGTATTCTCCCGTACAAATGTTCTATGGCACCCATCCTGTCATCTCCTGCGTATTGTAGCCGGAGAGTGCAAAGGTAATACATTAAAGCTAAATCATTCAGTAATTTGATTAACTTTACCACCCTGAACAGCCTCAAAACTGTTCCTCAGACAGGAATCATAATGGACAAAAAGACTATAATTGCAGGCATCACCCAAGGCGATATTAATGGCATTGGCTATGAGATCATCATGAAGGCACTGACCGACACATCTGTTACCGATCTGTGTGTTCCGGTGGTCTACGGCTCGCCGAAGGTGGCAGCCTACCATCGCAAGGTTCTTAATATAAATAATTTCAATTTTAATAATATCAAGACTGTGGCAGAGGCACATCTGAAGAAGGTGAACCTGATCAACTGCCTTGATGATGAAGTGCGTGTTGAGCTGGGCAAATCAACGCCGGAGGGAGGAGAGGCTTCTCTTGCTGCCCTTGAGAGCGCAGTCTCTGACCTGATAGGAGGAAAGATTGATGTTCTGGTTACAGCACCCATTGACAAGCATAATATACACTCAGATCCAGGGTCGGCTCCTCCGATGTGCTGATGCTTATGATCAGTGAGAACATGAAGATTGGATTTGCCACTGAGCATCTGCCTCTCCGTGATGTTCCCGCCGCCATCACTGTGGGTCATCTGCTAAGCAAACTGAGGCTGCTAAACCGGTCACTGCTCCAGGACTTTGCTGTCCGCGGTCCCCGTATAGGTGTACTAAGCCTTAACCCTCATGCAGGTGACGGTGGTCTGCTGGGCAGTGAGGAGGAGGATATCATCATCCCGGCAATTACCAAAGCCAACGAGGAAGGTATTCTTGCTTTCGGACCCTATTCCTCTGACGGTTTCTTCGGTTCAGGTGCCTTTAGTCGTTTTGATGCCGTGCTGGCCATGTACCATGACCAGGGCATGAGCGCTTTCAAGGCTCTGGCCTTTGACACAGGTGTCAACTTCTCTGCCGGGCTGCCGGTGGTACGTACCTCTCCGGTGCACGGCACTGCTTTCGATATCACAGGAAAGAATGAGGCTTCAGGCAACTCAATGCGTCAGGCACTATATACTGCATGTGATATCTACCGCAACAGGGAGATATATGATGAGCTGCTGCGTAACCCGCTCAAGCCGCAGAAGATTGATATCCATCCTGACCATCCTGATGAACTGCCTCCCGAGCCTGAAAACTCTGATACAGCAATATGATCGACTATATTAACGGTACCGTTACAGAGCTTAACCCTGCATATGTGGTGGTAGAGTGTCATGGCATCGGCTACAGCATAAATATTTCACTGAACACCTATGCTGCACTGGACAAGTCTGCTGCCTGCAAGATATTTATCCACGAAGCAATACGAGAAGATGCTTACCTGCTTTTCGGCTTTTTAACTGAAGATGAGCGCTATATCTTCAGACAGCTCATATCCGTCTCCGGCGTAGGTGCCGGCACGGCCCGGATGATGCTTTCGTCAATAAGGCCGCCTGATCTGCGGGAGGCAATTATCAATGGTGATGTGGGCATTCTTAAGGCTGTCAAAGGAATAGGATTGAAGACGGCCCAGAGGATTATTGTAGACCTAAAAGACAAAATAGGAAAACATGCCGGCACCGGCGAAATAATTGCATTTTCCGACAATACCGCGCGCGAAGAATCGTTATCTGCATTAGTGATGCTTGGATTTGCCAGGAACAGCGCTGTGAAGGTTATCGATAGTATCCTTAGGGAGGATAAAACACTCAAGGTGGAGGAGATAATCAGGAAGGCGCTGAAACTGTTATAAACAGGGTGCCGGATTGCAGTTTTCTTTACAAAATAAAGGTCTTTTGATCAGGGTGGGGCTATTTACTCTCCTGACTCTGATAACCATGACTCTTGGTGCCCAGGTTACCACCTCCGATACACTCCTGAAACTTAATACTGACCCTGCCTTTCCATGGGAGAAAAAGAGATCATCGCCGCTCTTTCTTAACAACCCCTCAAACATTACCACCAGGGTAGAGTATGACGGCCGTAACCATCAGTATATTATTTACCAGAAGATTGGCGGGCTTGATTACCGTAGGCCGGTATACATGAGCCCTGACGAGTACCGTCGGTACGAGTTTGACCAGGCTATGCGTGGATATTGGAATACCGGCCTGAGAGGTGACGCCACCGGTCTCAGATCATCACTGATACCGCAGATAGAATTTGGGGGTGAGACATTTGACAGGATCTTTGGCAGCAACGTTATCAGCATCGTTCCCCAGGGCTCAGCTGAGCTTATCTTTGGGATCAATATATCACGTACCGAGAACCCGACACTGTCAGAGAGGCTGCGCACCATTCCTACATTTGACTTCCAGGAAAAGATACAGATGAATGTCACCGGCACCATTGGTGACAAGATGCAGCTGGGTATCAACTACAACACTGATGCTCTGTTCGAGTTTGAGAACCGTACCAAGCTTGAGTACTCCGGCAAGGAGGATGAGATAATCAAAAAGATAGAGGCAGGTGATGTGACGCTGCCGCTCAACGGTACGCTCATCACAGGCAGTTATAGCCTCTTCGGACTCAAGACCGAGCTGCAGTTCGGCAAGATGACGATGACCACTGTCTTCTCACAGCAGAAGGGCGAGTCATCGGTGGTGGAGGTCAAGGGCGGATCACAGCTTAGTGACTATGAGATCACAGCTGACAATTACGAAGCTAACCGCCACTTCTTCCTGTCACAACACTTCAGAGACACTTATGACGGGGCATTGGCAAACCTCCCCTTAGTAAGTACCGGGCTGAACATCGAAAAGATTGAGGTATGGATCACAAACCAGACAAGCCGTTTTGAGGACGTAAGTAATCGTAACATAGTTGCCTTTCTTGACCTGTCCGAAGGTCAGGTAAACATCTATAACAACATCCCGGCGTTCCAGAGTATGCCGGGCGCTCCTGTGAACCCTGCCAACAACAGCAATGGTCTGTATGAGCAGCTGAATTCCACCTATAGTAGTATCAGGAACATTGATCAGGTGTCAGATGCATTTGCGGCACTCTATCCGGATTTTCAGATCGGCCGCGACTATGAAAAGATAGAGAACGCCCGTAAGCTGACTGATCGCGAGTATACTATCAACAGGCAGCTGGGATATATCTCGCTCAACATGGCTCTTAACAATGATGAGGTGCTTGCAGTAGCCTATGAATACACCTACAATGGACAGGTGTTTAAGGTGGGAGAGTTTTCAACTGACGGCATCACTTCTCCCGCCGCCCTCATCCTCAAGCTGATCAAGGGCACCACCCTGAGCCCCAGGATCCCTACCTGGAAACTGATGATGAAGAACATCTACAACATCGGATCAGGCCGTATAGAGGCAAGGAATTTCAAGGTCAACATCCTGTATCAGGATGATAAGACCGGTAATGCATTGAATTACCTTCCCGGCACACCTCTTGATGGCAAGGTACTGCTTCAGGCGCTGGGCCTTGATCAGCTTAATTCACAACTTGACAGACAGCCCGACGGGCTATTCGACTTCGTAGAAGGCATCACCGTCATGTCCGAGAGGGGGCGTATCATCTTCCCTGTGCTGGAGCCATTCGGGCGTCATCTGCTTAAGTTCATCACTGACCCGGAGCAGATAAGGAAGTATGTATTTACTGAGCTGTATGACTCTACCCAGACTGTGGCAAGACAGATGGCTGAAAAGAATAAGTACCTTCTCAGCGGGCAGTTCACTTCAGCATCCGGCTCGGAGATAAGACTTAATGTGGCGAATATCCCCGCGGGCTCGGTAAAGGTTACTGCCGGCGGTGTGACCCTCACTGAAAATGTCGATTACACCGTCGATTACAACATGGGGTCTGTCAAGCTCATCAACTCAGCCATAATTGAGTCTCAGACACCCGTCCAGGTCTCCCTGGAGAGCAACCAGTTTTTTGGGCTGCAGACCAAGACACTCATCGGCACTCACCTCAATTATCGCTTCTCCGAAAAGTTCAACCTCGGCGGCACAGTGCTAAGACTGACAGAGAAGCCTTATACACAAAAGGTAACCTATGGAGAGGATCCTATCTCCAATACCATCTATGGGTTTGATGCATCATACCGTGCTGAGTCACAGCTCCTGACCAAGGCCATCGACTGGCTGCCATTCATTCAGACCAAGGCGCCTTCATCTGTCAATTTCTTTGGTGAGTTTGCTCGCCTGGTACCCGGACACAGTAAGGCAATCACCTCTGAGGGAGCGGTATATATTGATGATTTCGAAGCCAGCGAGATTTCTCTTGACCTGAGAGCATTCAATGCCTGGTCACTCGCAAGTGTTCCTCAGGGGCAAAATCACTTCTTCCCTGAGGCGCAGCTGAGCAAGGATCTGCGGTCAGGATTCAACAGGGCCCTGATTTCCTGGTATGTCATTGACCCGCTTTTCCTTCGCAACGGGTCAACCACCCCCGGTCATATCAAGTCCAACCCTGATCTGCAATCGAGCCATTTCGTCAGGGAGATCTATGAGACTGAGATTTTCCCCTTCAAGGAGTCGCCCAGCGGAATACCCACAAACATATCCATACTGAACGTTGCGTTCTATCCCCTTGAAAGAGGTCCGTACAACTATGATGTGCTTCCGGGCACCTACTCCGCCGGTCTCAGTCCTGACGGGCTTCTCAACTCACCCCGCACACGATGGGGAGGGATGATGCGAGAGCTGCTGACCAATGACTTTGAATCTGCTAACATTCAGTACATTAAGTTCTGGGTCATGGACCCCTTTGTGGAAAACAGTGATCATGAGGGTGGCGATCTCTACTTCAACCTGGGTAATATCTCGGAAGACATTCTGCGTGACTCAAGGAAACAGTTTGAGAACGGGCTGCCAACATCGCCACTGGTGGTCAACGTAGATACTACCGTCTGGGGTCGTGTACCCACAGTG
>CAYQNT010000128.1:0-7386 GCA_964418865.1 uncultured Rikenella sp. | reverse complement strand
TTACCCTGCCTCATCACCTCAACGGTCATTCTTGATGAGAGTGCATTGACGCATGAGACACCTACACCGTGAAGCCCTCCGGAGACTTTGTACGAGTCCTTGTCAAACTTGCCGCCTGCATGCAGTACAGTCATGACAACCTCCAGCGCTGAACGCTTTTCCTTCTCATGCATCTCAACGGGTATACCACGGCCGTTATCAACAACAGTAATTGAATTATCTTCGTTTATAGTTACGTCAATCTGGGTACAGTATCCGGCTAACGCCTCGTCAATAGAATTATCAACAACCTCATATACAAGATGATGAAGGCCTCTCACACCAAGATCTCCAATGTACATTGCAGGCCGCTTCCTGACAGCTTCCAGCCCTTCAAGTACCTGGATGCTCTCAGCTGAATAATCATCCTGTTCCTTACTCCTCTGATTCTGTTCCTCTGTAGTCATTATAAGTAGTTTTGTAATCTGTTTTTTGTGGTACTAACAGCTTGATAACTTGTAATTTATAAAATCATACAAAGGTAGCAAAATCTGACAATTTTACCCATAAAAAACAGAAATATTCTTGAAATAGATATGAACATTGAAGCTCCTCGCAGCTGCTGCGGGGAACCGATCCGCCGAGAGGCGGAGAGCCCGGTGAAGTCATCTGATCCTCAAGAGGCGGAGAGCCCGGTGAAGTCAACTGAACCTCAAGAGGCGGAGAGCCCGGCGAAGTCATCTGATCCTCAAGAGGCGGAGAGCCCGGTGAAGTCAACTGCGTTCGCATGATTCAACCTTAGGCGGAGGCAGTTATAAGCTATATGAAATTCCTCCGAGCAGCATGAAGCTCCGCGAGGGATAATAGTTCCATTCAAGGTAGCGGTTATAAGAGATATTATTGCATCTGACCCAGAATGAGACTTCCGGTGTATACCTGTATTCCACTCCCAGGTTAAGGTTTGGATGGAAAGGCAGTCTGACGGTCTTTTCCGGAGCCCTGACCATGGCATACCGCTCCCCGGTGAGGGAGAGAGCAGCTGATGCTATGATTTTGTTTCTGAGGTTGTAATCAGCCTTTACCAGCGCATCCCATGAGGGCTTATGCCATGCATACTCCTGACCGGAGAGATCATATCCGTAATAGTTACCACCGAGTGACAGTGTCAACTGCCGGTTGACTGGCAGGCCAATCTCACCGCGTACCCTGAGAAGATTACCATCAGAATAGACCGGCAGAAAATAGTTGCCGTATCCAATTGTATCATTCATAAAGAGGAGCATGTCCCTGAATAGAGTATAGCTCACGTCAAGGGCATAGGTAGCAGTGACATTCATGCTGCCGGAGACCCCTGCAGTGATCCGCAGCTGGTTATCCGTGCTGCGAAGGGTGTACAGTGTGTCTCCCGGGAGCATCCACGGATTGACATAAGCGGTGTTGCGCGCCTGATTGTTCTCAAGATTACCGTCTATGGATGCTGTGAATCTCAGGAATTTAGGTATCACCCTAAAGGTAAATGAGACATCAGGATAGAAAAACATGTAGAGTTTGAGGTCGCCACTCGCAAGAGGTTCATGATTCTCCTTCATATCCCCTGCCACCTTTAATCCGAAACGGAACCTCCAGTCATCATTACCCTTTGCTATGTAGGGCGCCAGTGTAAACAGGTTTCGTGCTTTGCTGTCAATCCCCTTTGCAAAGAGATAGAGATCGTACTCGGTATTCACGCCGGCATAGAGGCCAAACATGTTGGTTCCGGCGCTGGCCGTAAAGCCGGGGTTATGCTGCATGCCGTTGTTTTGCCGGGTAAAGAGGTTGTACCTCAGTGTTGCATCCCAGTTGAGGTCGCTGGAGTCAGGCTCCATAGTGAAGTATCTGGCTTTTCCGGTCACATCATAGTAGAGTGACCTGATATCCTTTTTCTCAGGGTCATAGCCGGTTACATGCGGGTCAAAACCATATGCAAACCTCGACATCTGCCGGAAGTCCAGATCCATGTCCAGCCTGCTACTGCTGAAGTACTTTTTACCATACAGAATAGCCTGATTATCGAGGAATCCTCCATAGACCCGTGCGTTATTATCGAGCGTAATTTTCCCGGCAGAGCCGTATGTGCGGGTAAAGATACCGATCATTCCTGAGCCTGACCTGCCATTGGAGAGACTCAATTCGAGGAACGGCGACATGTAAGTTCCGAACCCGAGGCTTACGTAACCATTTTTAAGATTTGGCAGTTTATCCGGAGAGAGTATGGCTGATTTTATCGGGCTGACCTCATACTCAGGCATAAATGATCCCGGGGTAAAATCGTAGTTAAATGATATGCTCACCGTAGTTGTATCTTCAGCCGACGGCAGAAGGGTTCTCTTGGTTGCTTCCTGCAGGCTGGGCTTATATGGATTGTACAGCGTGACAGATCTCCTGAAGGCCTCCTCCTCTGTCTGGCCGGTAACAAGTACCGAGATCAGAAGAGTTGCTGCTGTGATATATGTTTTTAGTTTCATCGCTTTCTCCTTTGTTTATGATCAGTTCGGTGATGTATTTCCGGCACTCTCTGCCTGTTCACCGGCAGTAAGAGCGGCCAGCTTTGAACGGGCTTCATCAATAATACCATCATTTGGCACAGTGTAGTAGTCGATAAGACTCTGCAGGGTAGCCTTTGCCTGGAAAGTGTCTCCCTTTCTGACTGCTATATCTGACAGCAGAATAAAGGTCTTACCTGTCCAGTATGCGTGCGGTGAGCTCATATCAACAAACTCATTGGCCTCCCTCTCGGCGCCACTGATGTCACCTGCCTTCCAGAGCAGTTCTGCCACATGGTACTTTGATTCTGCACCGTAAGCGGTGGAGACCTCCTGTGACACCCTTTGATAATCATCAAGGGCTTCGTCATTATTGCCAAGCCTCTGGTTGGCTTTGGCTGTGAGGAAGGTAGCTTCGCGGGCCAGCTCCTCTGTCAGCTTTTCGGATTCGAGAACCATCTCTGCCGATGTGATGACTCTTTCGTCATCTTTCAGGGCAGAGGCTGAACGCATCATCCCAAGAAAGGCATACATCCTGTTCTCAGGATTGGATGCTTCGCGACTAAGCCTTTCATAGAGCTCCCACGCCTTACGGTAATCGGATTTGCCGTAAGTTATGGAGGCGGCTCCGAGCAACGACTGCTCCATGAACTGGTTATTACCCACACTGACAACCCGGAGGTATAGCTCAAGCGCCTCATCAACCTTGCCTGACCTGTTCAGACAGTCTGCGAGGTAGAACCTGGCATTGGTGGCAAAGCTGCCGCTGGGGTAATCCTTGAGGTAGTTCATGAATATCTCCGATGACCTCTCACAGTTACCCTTGACATACTGGTTCTCACCAGAAATATAGGTCATGGAATCACGTGTGGAAACATCTATGTCTCCCAGTCCTTCAACGCTCTTCATATATGCAAAGTACGATTGAACATCGTCCATATCAGTATAGGCGTTCTTCAATCCGTTGACAGCATTACGTGCCTCAGGGGTGTTCCTGTAGTTCTCAATCACCTTCTTGAACTGTGCCACCGCCTTTTCATTATTGCCGGCATTGTAGTATATCAACCCAAGCTGCACCATAGCAGGGGGAACGAACTGACTGTCAGTATGCCAGGCAATGATGCTGGTAAAATCAGCTTCGCCCTTCGATGGCTGGTTTAACGCTACATAAGCCCTTCCTCTCTCAAAAAGGGCATTGGGCACATAGGCTGATTTGGCGTACTTGTTTATGAGACCGCTCAGTGTGGCGGTCTTAGCCTCGTTATTGTTACTCAGTCCCTGCGCAAATCCCTTCTGAAACATTGCATAGTCAGCATCAAGCCTGGCGTAATCAATGACTTTATCGTAATAGCTTATGGCCGACGGATAATCAGCCCTGATGTAGTAACAATCGGCAATGCGGTTGCGTGCATCAGTTACGACGTCGGTCTTTGTATTCTGGCCAACGCTGTTATTGAAAGCCATGAACATGGGCAGTGCCCTTGCGTATTCACCGGCATTATACCAGACATATCCGAGGTTGTAGTCTATCAGCTCATACCCTGGTAAAGATCTTGCGCCGGGAAGCTGCCTGAATGCCTCCCAGTCACTTGCTGCCGCTTCGGTATTGTTAAGCTTGTAGTTGGCTTCAGCTCTCCAATAGAGCGCCTGCGCCCTAAGGTCAGGATTCATCTCCTTATAAATAAGCGATTTGCCAAACATATCCACGGCGTCAGCATATTTTTTATCACGGAACTGCTCTATGCCACGGTAGTAGGTCACCTTCTGATATGCCTTTCTGAGCCGGTCATCCTTGATGGAGATCTTCTCAATAGAGTTAAGGGCCGCCTGATAGTTCCTCATTCTCATGTAGGCAGATATCAGGTAGTCATAAGCCTCCGACACGTGCTCCGAACCCGGATAGGTCTGTATGTAGTTATGCAGTGCATCTATCCCCTCTCCGAAGGGAGAATAGGAGTTTTCGTAGGCCAGCTTGGCAAAATTGAAAAGAGCCTCTTCCTGCACAGCCAGGTCATAAGTCATCCCTGAGGCGGCAGAGAATGCCATCTGTGCCCTCTTCTTGTCATTGGCCTTAAGATAGCATGAGCCAAGCATATAATAAGCATTCTGAGTCAGAATATCACTTCGTCCGACAACCTCTGTAAAGAGTTTTGTAGCTTGATCAATGGCGCCGGTCTGGTAGTAACTGTATGCCAGCTCATACTTGTCATTCCTGTCGCTGAGTTTCGTCTCCCTGATGAATTTCTCAAGATAGGGTATTGCCTCACTGAACTGACCTTTCTGAAAATGGGCGTCACCGATAAAACGATACAGCTCGATCTCTCTCTTCTTACCGGCCTGGTCTATGAGTGAGGGTGCTGTCTCCAGGATGCCGTCATAGTTTTTGTCAATGTAGTAGATCTGCACAATATAAAAGGGCACTATGCTGCCAAACGATTCGTCACCCCTTAGTCTCTCGAAGCCCTCAAGGGCTGTCCTGTAAAAACCATCCTCATATGCAATGGCAGAGTAATAATAAAGTGCCGGTGAGGTATAATCAGTATCAATGTCAATCAGTTCCGAAAAGAGCATTTGTGCCTTCTTTGTATCTCCCCGCTTGTAATGTGAATAGCCGAGCTTGAACAGATACTCCGGAAGCTCCTTCTCTGACAACCGCAGCCTGTCAGTCTGCTCAAACCACTCTATGGCACAGGTATAATTGCGTTTCTGATAGCAGTACAATCCTGACTCAAGCCGGGCCTCATTCAGCCTTGGACTCTCACCGTTGCTGGCTATAAAGCTCTCCATACGATACTCAGCATCAGGGCTCATAAGTCTCATTGATGACAGTGCAGCATGATACTCAGCTTCTGCCCTCTGGAGCTTGTTCCCACTCTTTTCCGTAACAAGCCATTTGTCAAAAAGTACTATGGCAGTGGCATACTTCGCCTTGCCATACATCTCATATCCATTGTTCAGCAATGAGGTCAGCTCTGCGCCTGAGAAGGACGACTGTGCCCTCAGTGAAGCTCCGGCAGCCAGAACTGCAACAGCCAAAATCATCAGTATCTTCCTGTTCATAACTTATTCTTTCATGAGCCTGTGTCAAAACAAATCTGCCAACATATCATTTCAGTCAGCAATCACCTTATTAACAACATTTTGCGCAGGTTTCCCGGCGTAGTTTAACAAGTCGTAAAAATACAACTATAAAAGCGCCTTAAAGTCTCTTCTTCACTCAATTTATCAACATACATGCTTCTGATTGTTAATTCTTCCTTAATTTGCATGAAAAGAAATTCTGATGGAAGAACCTGTACCGCTTGATACGATAATTGAACTTAATGGCTGTACCATCGCGCAACAGGATCACTTGGTTCTCTCCGATGTCTATCTGAAGGCAGAAAAGGGAGAATTCATCTACCTTGTCGGGAGGGTAGGCAGCGGCAAAACATCACTAATACGTACTCTGAGTGCCCAACTGCCTCTTACTGACGGAGAAGGATGGGTGGCAGGATTCGATCTCCGCAAGATAAAAAGGAGAGAGATACCCCATCTCAGGAGAAAGCTGGGGATAGTGTTCCAGGACTTTCAGCTGCTGACAGACAGGACTGTTCATGACAATCTGGAGTTTGCCCTCAGGGCTACCGGATGGACTAACAAGATTACCATTCAGGAGCGCATCCGCGAGGTTCTTGAGAAGGTGGGTTTGCAGAACAAAGGATTCAAGATGCCTCACCAGCTGTCCGGAGGAGAGCAGCAGAGAGTGGTAATTGCACGTGCCCTGCTCAATGATCCGGAGATCATCCTTGCCGATGAGCCCACTGGCAATCTTGACCCCGAAACATCAGAGGAGATACATATCCTTCTGAGAAGTATAAGTGACAATGGCAGAGCAGTCATCATGTCAACCCACAAGCATTCACTGGTCAAAAAGTACCCGGCACGTACCATGCGATGCGAGGACGGCAAACTCACCGAATCAAACATGAATGATCAGGTGATAGAACTTCTTATCTGATCATTTCAGCAGCCTTACCGGCCAGGGGAGAGTGTTACGGTAAAGACGCCAGTAGGTTGTCTGCTCCCCACCAAAAGATTTCATGAAGATAGCTATCGATGGAACAGATGATCCGGCAAAATCAACTGTAACGCCTGTACCGGCTCTGATCTTTATGACGTGATCAATGACATGATAGGCTGTCCGCAGCTCACGGCTTTTACGGCTTCCTGCTGTAAAGAGCAGCGTAATACGGTCTGCCGTATCAATCACAAACATACCCCAGAGCAGCTTCCCTTTAGGAGATCTGACTCCAAGTATCTTCCCTTTTCCGGAATTAATGCAATAATCCATCAGCTTATGAAGACGACGGTAGCTCACATCCCTGATCACGCCTGCTCTCTTGCCAATATTATTTCTGAAAAGTGATATCACCTCATGGGGTAACACATCTTCCACAATATCCTGCGGATAGCGGTGAGCGATGTTGATGTTCCGCCGGCAGTCACTCATATAGTTGAGCCACACGGTTTCATAGGGTTCATCCAGATTCAGCTCAAAATTATTACGGGGCGTCACCGTGAAGCCTGAGGGTCTCACCTCCTGCCCTATGCTCAGATCGGTCAGCCTGTAAAACTCAGGCATGAAAGAGATAAACTCACTGGCAATCTTCTCCCTGTCACCATCAGGGGTGAAGAGACCCAGCTGCTGCAGAAAGAGTGGTGTGGCAATATAGTTGAATCCATATTTTTTGGCACGTGGAATGGGGAAAAGGGAGTTATAGTTATCCACAAAAGCCTCCCAGCCGGGAGCCATGATATCCAGATACCATGACCAGGCATATGGTCTCACTCCCGGTATCTCCGCCAGGCATGCATCCCACCTGTTACGGTCTATCTCTTCATT
>CAYQNT010000127.1:0-7512 GCA_964418865.1 uncultured Rikenella sp. | reverse complement strand
ACAGTCCTCAGTCTACAGTCTACAGTCAGGCTACTGCCAACTGCTGACTGCCGACTGCCGACTGGATCCATGCCCCATGCCCTAAAAAGTCTGCATCTCATACAGTTTTTTGTAGATGCCGTAACTGTTACTGATAAGCTCCTCGTGCGTGCCGCACTCAACTATGCGCCCCTCCTCCACAACTACAATCACATCTGCATGTTGTATGGTTGACAGCCTGTGTGCAATGACTATGGAGGTACGGTTCTCCATCAGCTTCAGCATGGCATCCTGCACCAGCCGTTCTGACTCAGTATCAAGTGCTGATGTTGCCTCGTCAAGGATGAGTATAGGTGGGTTGGCCATTATAGCCCGTGCAATGCTGACCCTCTGTCTCTGTCCCCCGCTGAGTTTGCCCCCTCCTTCACCCACCGTGCTGCTGTAACCGTCAGGTGCATCCATAATGAAATCGTTTGCATTAGCTATTGTAGCTGCCCTGATAACACTTTCACTATCAGCCTCCCCGCTCAACGCAAAAGATATATTATTACTGTATGTGTCGTTGAACAGAATAGCCTGCTGACTCACAATGCCCATCAAGTGTCTGAGATCTTTAATATTTAAGTCGCGCACATCAACGCCGTCAATGAGCACTGCACCCCTGTCAGGATCAATAAAACGCGGAATCAGATCAACCAGCGTTGATTTACCCCCGCCGGAGCGGCCCACTACAGCCACTGTCTGCCCCTTTAATATTTTAAGTGAAATATCTTTCAGCACCGGCTCATGGTCATAGGCAAACCACACATCCCTGAACTCTATACTCTCCCTGAATCCTGTTATTCTGACAGCGTCAGGCTTCTCAGTGATGGTCTCCTCGGCATCGATGACCTGGTTGATCCTGCTAATGGAAGCCATACCCCTTTGAATGTTGAACCATGCGGTGGAGATCGCCTTGGCAGGCGGGATCATCTGTGAGAAGACCACTACAAATGCTATAAGCTTGTCCGGCGACATGTTACCGGTACCTCTGAGGGCAAGTATGCCTCCGTAATAGATCACCGTCATCATCACCAGCGTCGACAGGAACTCACTCACAGGATGTGCCAGATAGGCCTTGCGTATCACCCTCTGAAATGTCTTCGTGTATTTTGTATTTGCCTTAGAAAACTGACCCGTCATCTTTTGCTCAGCATTGAAACCCTTGATAATGCGCAGGCCTGTCAGTGTCTCATCAAGCACCGAAAGTAACCTTCCGAGAGCCTGCTGACCTTTGAAGGAGGCACCCCTGAGTGTACGGCTTATTCGTGCTATGACCCAAGCGCTCAGTGGTAGCATCAGCAAAGCAAAGAGAGTGAGTTGCGGGCTCGTCACCGTCAGGTACGTTACAAATATGATGATGGTAAAAGGGTCACGGAACATCATTGAGAGTGAGGCCATGACCGATATCTCAATCTCCTGAACGTCATTTGACATCCTGGTCATCAGGTCTCCCTTGCGAGCCTCGGAGAAATAGGATAGCGGAAGCCTGAGTATCTTATGATAAATCTTATTCCGTAAATCTCTCACAGTGCCTGCCCTCAGGGCGGCCATGCAGTTGTTGGCCATGAACACCAGGAGGTTTTTCAGGAAACTGGTGATTGCGAAGAGTATCACAACCATCAGCAGGGTCATCATCTCGCCATGCTTATCTATAGATGAGGAAAAAAACCAGTTGGCCCAGTCGCTGATATACCTTATGGTGAAGGCGAAATGACCTGGATGTGCGACTTCCCCCACCCTGTTAAACAGTATCTGCAGGAAGGGAACGATCAGTGTGAAGGTAAAAAGTGCAAAGAAAGCACTGAGGATGTTGTATGTCATGTTCTGCACTGCAAGCCATTTGTACGGCTTGAGATACTGCAGAAGCACCTTTATACTCTTCATAGTTGATTATCAGAAACCAGTGTAATTAAATGGTGTGACGGCCTTCATCTCCTCCCTGACAGCTTCACTCACATCAAGAGTGTCAATGAATTTCCGGATATTCTCACCGGTGATCTTCTCATTTGTCCTTGTGAGTGCCAGCAGCGCCTCGTAAGGTCTGGGAAAACCTTCTCTGCGCAGTATTGTCTGAAGAGCCTCAGCCACAACAACCCAGTTCTCCTCAAGATCTCTCGCGATTTTGTCATAGTTGACTATAAGCTTTGAGAGCCCCTTCCTGACCGACTTCCAGGCTATAAGTGAATGTGCCATGGCGACACCTGTATTACGTATCACTGTTGAGTCAGTAAGATCACGCTGCAGTCTTGAGACCGGCAATTTTGATGAGAGGTGCCCGAACAGGGCGTTGGCCACGCCAAGATTACCCTCCCCATTCTCAAAGTCGATGGGATTGACCTTATGAGGCATGGCTGATGACCCTATCTCACCCTTAATGATTGTCTGCTTGAAGTAGTCGATAGAGATATAGCTCCACATGTCTCTGCAGAGATCAGTGATGATGGTGTTTATCCTGCTTATGTTGTCAAACAGTGCTGCCAGCCCGTCATAGTGTTCAATCTGTGTGGTTGTCTGCTGCCTTTCCAGTCCCAGCCTTTCCATGAGCATCTTGTTGGCAAAGTCAATCCAGTTAACAGAAGGATAGGCTACTTTGTGGGCATTGAGGTTTCCGGTTGCGCCGCCAAACTTGCCGCTGTATTTTGTCTTCGCCAGCAGCATCATCTGTTCGTCAAGCCTCTCAGCGAACACAGCCATCTCCTTTCCCAGTCTTGTGGGTGTGGCGGGCTGGCCATGAGTTCTGGCAAGCATGGGTACCTCTGCCCATTCTTCCGCCATGGTTGTGATATCGCCCTTTAGAGAGGTCAGCAGAGGCAGCATGACATCCTGCACAGAGTCTCTGATGGCCATTGGCATGGCAGTATTGTTGATATCCTGCGAGGTCAGGCCAAAGTGTACAAACTCGGACCATTTATTAAGGCCCAGTGAGGCCACTTTTTCCTTGACGAAGTACTCAACAGCCTTAACGTCATGGTTTGTGACAGCCTCCTTTTGTTTTATCTGTTCTGCGTCGGCCAGCGTAAAACCGGTGCAGAGAGACTTCATCTCCTGCTCTTTACCGGAAGGGAAGCCTGCAAACTGAGGCAGCCCGGCCTGCGAGAGGGCGATGAAGTACTCCATCTCCACAAGCAAGCGATAACGCATCAGCCCAAACTCTGAATAATAGGGTATCAACTCTTCCACCCGCTCACCGTAGCGGCCGTCGACCGGTGAAATAGCCTTTAAACGGTCCATATTGTCATTCCTCACCGTGATTTAACCTGTGAATCAAAAATCAAAAATACTATTTTGTACTGGTCTAAAAAAATTGAACCTTTGCAATTATCTGCGTGACGAATAAATGAGATGGAAAAGATAAGGGTTTCAGCGGTCAGTTATATCAACAGCTACCCGATGATTGATCTCGAGGTATGTCACCCGTCGGAATGTGCTGACAGGCTTATTGCCGGTGAGACGGACCTGGGTCTGATACCCGTTGCCATGCTCGCCTCCATGAATGAGTACTATGTTGTTAGTGACTACTGTCTCAGCACCAACGGCGAAGTGCGGACCGTCCTACTTGTCAGCAACACCTCTTTTGAGCAGATTAAAAGGATTTTTCTCGACTTTCGTTCGAGGAGCTCCGTGACGCTCTGTCGCATTCTGGCAGCCAGGTCATGGCAGCGTGAGTTTGAGTGGGAGCCGGCACCGGAGGAGTTTGATATCACCGCAATGAAGCAAGGCGAAGCTGCCGTGATGATCGGGGACCGTTGCTTTGAGTATGCCCGATTCTTTGATGTCAGGCTCGACCTGGGGCTTGAATGGAAGAAGCTTACAGGGCTGCCCTTCGTTTTTGCATGCTGGGTCTCTGCCCGTAAGCTGCCGGAGCATTTCACCACCCTCTTCAACAAGGCGCTGGGTGAAGGGCTGGCGCGTAGAAATGAGGCGGTGGCTCTCCTGAAGGAGGGGGCGGCAGCCTCCCCGGAAGAGGTCATTTACTACCTTAATAATAATATAGATTTTCGGCTTGATGATCTCAAGAGAGAGGCCATATTAAAATTCATCCATTACATAAAAGAACTAAAGTTAACCCCATGAATAAGCTCTTTGTCACACTCATTACCCTGCTGTTCGTCGCCTCTATCACCTCAGGAGAGGTAAAGGCACAGACAGGTCCGGATACAACTACGTTAGTGTATAAGGTCAAGATAGACAAGATGATAGCTGCTCCACTGTGGCGGTCCGTGAAGAAGAGCTTTGCGGATGCTGACTCTGTAAACGCCGATTTCATTCTCATTCATATGAACACGTACGGCGGTCAGGTTGACATCGCCGATTCCATTCGCACGCTTATCCTTCATTATAAAAGGCCTGTGATGGTCTTCATTGATAACCAGGCCATCTCTGCCGGAGCGTTGATATCTGTTGCCGCAGACAGTATTTATATGCGCTCAGGCGCCAGTATAGGCGCAGCCACGGTTGTTGACCAGACAGGGCAGAAAATGCCCGACAAGTACCAGTCGTTCATGCGGGGCATGATGAGAGCCACGGCAGAGGCTCATGGCAAGAAGCCCGTAGTGACAGACGGTGATACAACATGGGTCTGGTACCGTGATCCGGAGATAGCTCAGGCAATGGTAGACCCCTCAATAGTTTTAAAGGGAATAGTTGATACCGGACAGGTACTTACGCTGACCACCCTTGAAGCCATCAAGTACGGCTTCTGTGAGGGCCAGGCTGAGTCGATAGAGGAGGTTCTTGAGATGAGTGGCATTAAAGAGTACACCATTAAAGAGCTGAAACTGAGTGGTGTTGACAAGCTCATCATGCTGCTTATCAATCCGGTTGTGTCCGGCATTCTGATAATGCTGATCATTGGTGGTGTCTACTTTGAGCTGCAGACACCCGGTGTGGGGTTTCCGCTGGCGGCAGCCTTATTCGGCGCCCTGCTCTATTTCGCCCCTCTTTATCTTGAAGGTGTTGCCGCCAACTGGCATGTCATGGTATTCATAGTCGGCATAATCCTTCTCATGGTGGAGATATTTGCAATACCGGGTTTTGGCGTTACCGGGGTGCTGGGAGTGATAGGCATTGTCACTGGGCTGGCCTTTGTCATGATTGACAAGATAGTCTTCAGGTTTGGACCATCGGGTGACGGTGTGAGGGAGGTGGTGGCTTCATTTGCCATAGTAACACTGTCAGCCGTGCTGGCGTTCATACTGTCACTCTACCTCTCAAGGAAGCTCTTCTCGCCTAATCGTCTCTTCGGGAGCCTGGCACTGGAGACATCTGCCAATCAGGATGAGGGGTTTGTAAGCTTTGACAAAGAGAAGCAGCAATCGCTTGTTGGCAGACAGGGTACGGCACATACCGTTCTGCGGCCGTCAGGTAAGGTGATGATCGGTGATGAGGTATACCCGGCAGTGGCCGAGACCGGATTCATTGTACAGGGAGCAGAGATAACAGTACGGAGAGAAGAGCAGGGACAGCTTTATGTGGTTGTCTCCGATAAAGCTTGACAGGTCATGCACTCATTGAGGGTCAGACCATATGTAAAAGGTGATTTCCAGGGTATTATGGAGCTCTGGTCAGCTACCGGCCTTAGCCGGCCGGAGCGGGGAGACAACGAGGAGACAATAGAACGTTGCATAGCCTTGGGCGGAACACTTTTGGTATTGTCAGATGAACAGGCCGAAGGAGCAATACGCGGAACCTCATGGATCACCTTTGACGGACGAAGGCTGCACCTCCACCACTTTGGGATAAGTCCCGGATATCAGGGGAGAGGACTCTCGGGCGAGCTTCTGAGAGAGTCACTTAAGTTTGCAAAGGAGAAAGGATACCAGATAAAGATTGAGGTTCACCAGACAAATGAGATAGCTTTACGACTTTATAAAAAAGCGGGGTTTGAGTACCTCGGCGATTATGATGTTTACATTATCAGAGACATACAATCATCTGAGTTCTAAAATGTTAAAATAACCTTAAAGAGATATATTTATTGCTAATGAGACTGTTTTTTTTGTATATTTGAGGAAATCTATTCAATATTTATAATGGCGCGAACGATTACGTTTTCACAGTTGAGGCAGATCAAGGACCAGCTTCCTGACGGGAGTATAAGAAAGATAGCTGAAAAGCTTGACATGACAGAAGAGACCGTCAGGAATTATTTCGGAGGCTGGAACTTTGATCGTGGGCAGAGTGCCGGGATCCACATTGAAAAAGGACCCGAAGGGGGCATAGTCACAATAGACGATACTACAGTGCTTGACCTTGCTGAGAGCATGCTGCCACGTTAATTTTTTTTCTTGTAAGTGATAAAGTAAAATGAGAAAGATTCTTCTCACCACCATTCCTATACTCCTGCTTGCCAGCTGCCTGACAGCTCAGAAGAGTAATATCGCCCCCTCTCCATGGTATGATGAGAACCACAGTTTCACCTGGGAGGAGGCTATCAGTTTTTACCGGGAGCTCGACAAAAAGTACAGTGAAGCCACTCTGATAGAGATGGGCATGACTGATGCAGGCCAGCCTTTGCATCTGTTTCTTATCTCCGGCGACGGCAAATTTGACCCTCAGGAGATCCACAGAAAAGGTAAAACGATTGTTCTTATCAACAACGGAATACACCCCGGCGAGCCCGAAGGCATTGATGCCAGCGCCCGTTTTGCCGCAGACATGCTTGCCAACAAGGATGGCATGAAAAGCTATCTTCGTAATTGCATGGTGGCAATAATACCGGTATATAACATCGGTGGTGCACTAACACGAAGCAACTACTGGCGTATCAACCAGAACGGTCCCGTAGAAAAAGGCGCCAGACGCAACACCAGATTCCTTGACCTGAACCGCGACTTTGTCAAGCAGGATTCACGCGACGCCCGCGCCTTTGCAGAGATATTCAGGTATCTTGACCCTGACCTCTTTCTTGACACCCATACTACAAACGGTTCTGATCACCAGTTTACCGTTACGCTCATCGCCACACAGCCGGAGAAGATGCATCCTGAGATGGAGAAGTTCTTCCGTGGCAAGATGCTTCCAGAGCTATACAACCGGATGAAAAATGTTCAGAAGGAAGAGATGGTCCCTTATGTGCAGTATACTGAACGGGGAGAGATTAAAGCAATCACCGGATTTGAGGAGTTTGCATATTATTCGACAGGTTACGCCGCCCTTTTCAACTCTTTCGGCTTCATGACAGAAACGCATGTCTATAAACCATACCCTCAGAGGGTCAGAGGTACACTCAGTTTCATAACTGAGCTGGTAAGATACGCGGCCGAGAACAACAGTGAGATTCTTAAGCTCAGGGCAGAAGCCTTGCGCCACACACAGCAAGCGAAGGAATATGTTATTGACTGGGAGCAAGATACCACTAAATGGGATATGATACCTTACCACGGCTACAGGTATGAAGAGACTGTGACTCCTTTAACGGGAAGAAAGACAGGATTCTACAATCGTGATAAGCCATATACTGACACCATAAGATATTATAACTATTTCAAC
>CAYQNT010000126.1:0-7573 GCA_964418865.1 uncultured Rikenella sp. | reverse complement strand
CTACCTGCCTCTCTCACTGGACATCGCTCACGAACTTGTCTTTCAGCTTGCGGAGATACGTCGCGAAGGGAAGGAGATGAAATACCTGAGACCCGACTCCAAGTCGCAGGTCACCATAGAATATAACAACGACAGTACCCCAAAAAGGGTGCATACAATTGTTGTTTCAACACAGCATGACGATTTTGACAAGGATGAGAAAAAGATGCTTGCCACCATCAAAAAGGATGTCATAAACATCCTCATCCCCAGGGTAAAGGCCCAGCTAGGCAAGGAAGTGCAGGCTCTGTTTGATGGCAAGATCATCTATCACGTCAACCCCACCGGCAAGTTCGTGATAGGCGGACCTCACGGCGACAGCGGTCTTACAGGCCGTAAGATCATCGTTGACACCTATGGGGGTCGCGGTGCTCATGGTGGCGGTGCCTTCTCGGGTAAAGACCCGTCAAAGGTCGATCGCTCGGCGGCCTATGCAGCCCGCCATATAGCAAAGAACATGGTCGCCGCCGGTGTTGCCCGCGAGATGCTCTTGCAGGTATCATACGCCATAGGAGTGGCTGAACCGGTAGGCATCTTCGTCAACACCTTTGGCACATCAAAGGTGAAATTTACTGACGGTGAGATCGCTCAAATGATCGAAAAGATGTTCGATCTCCGCCCTGCAAAAATCGAGAAAGAATACGGTCTGCGCAAGCCTATCTACAGTGAAACAGCCGCTTACGGTCACATGGGCCGCACGCCCCGTACCGTTGAAAAGACCTTCAGATCATTTAATGAGAAACCTGATAAGAAGCTTACCGTTAATCTTTTCATGTGGGAGGAGTTGAACAAGGTAGGTGCCATAAAAAAAGCTTTCGGACTCTGACATGAGTCATTAAAGCTCTTCGCAACAAGCCGCAGGGAGCCGGGCCGCCTACTGGAGGGCAGATCGGCGAAAACAATACGCTCGCAGGATTTATCAAAATGAATTCTTCAGGCTAAAAAGAGGCTTTCACAATACGGGCAACATTATCCGATCTGCCGAGGGTATAGTAATGTATCCCCGGCACTTCGTTTTTAAGCAGGTCACGGCTCTGTGCCGCGGCCCACTCTATTCCTACCTCCCTCGCCTCATCATCTGTGTGGCACTTTGAGAGTTCATACACCAGATCTTCAGGCAGTTCTATATGGAACGTCTGTGGCAACAGGTTAACATCAGTCATCGCTGAGACTGGTTTGATGCCCGGGATCAGAGGCACGGTTATGCCCATAGCCCTGACAGCCTCACGGAAGGCATAAAACCTCTCATTATTGAAGAACATCTGAGTCACGATATAGCTGGCTCCTGCATCCACCTTACGCTTAAGATTGACCAGGTCATTCTCCATATTTGGCGCCTCAAAATGTTTCTCGGGGTAGCCCGCAACGCCAATACAGAATGATGTTGCAACGGTGTTCTTCATCTCCGAATCCAGGTAATGCCCCCGGTTCATGTCGGTTATCTGTTTCACCAGCTCGTTGGTGTTCCTGTGACCGCCGTTAGTGGGGATAAAGACACGACTGCCGCGTGGAGGATCACCGCGCAGAGCCAGCACATCATTTATACCCAGGAAGTTCATATCTATCAGGGTGTTCTCCGTCTCCTCCTTTGAGAAACCGCCGCAGAGGATATGTGGCACCACATTGACATTGTACTTGTACTTCACTGCTGCGGCCAGCGCTATGGTGCCCGGACGCTTGCGCGTGACGCGTCTCTCAAGCAATCCGTCAGGCCTCTCCGACAGCACCTCTTCATTACGGTGTGATGTAAAGTTTATATATGCCGGCTCATACTCAATCAGGCCCTCAATGGTGTTGTATATGCGTTCGATGCTGTGACCCTTCAGGGGGGGCAGCAGCTCGAAAGTGAACAGCGGCCTATTCGAGCCGTTTATAAGGTCAATAACAGTTGCTCCTTTCATATGACAAATCTACAGATTCGGGGCGAGCCATCTTGCCGCCTCATCAACATTTATACCGCACCGGGCAGCATAATCCTCAAGCTGATCCCTGCCGATGGTTCCGACACTGAAGTATGATGAACCGGGGGATGCGAAGATGTAACCGCATACTGACGATACAGGAACCATTACAAAGCTCTCTGTCAGCGTGACACCTATCGTCTCCGGTGCCTTCAGCAGGTCAAAGATCACCTGCTTGCCAGTGTGATCAGGACAAGCCGGATATCCCGGCGCCGGCCTGATGCCCGCATACTTTACCTTGAACAGGTCAGCAGCAGATAAATTCTCTCCGGGGGCGTAACCCCAATATCTGACACGTACCTCGTGGTGCAGCCACTCAGCAGCAGCCTCAGCAAAACGGTCTGCCATGATCCTCAACATGATGGTCTGGTAATCGTCACCGGCAATATCCGCAGGCAGCTCTTCCTTCGTCTTTACCGTCACCACAAAGAGACCTGCATGATCTCCCTTCTCAGCCACGAAGTCAGCGAGGCACAGATTATTATGCCCTGCCTCCTTCTCCTCCTGGTTACGCAGAAAACGGAGCCAGAACTCCCCGGACCCGTCGCCGGGAATCAATCTCACATCATCGCCGTGACGCTCAGCAGGGAAGATGCCCGAAAGGGCTTCAGCTACCATCAGCTCCTCATCGATTATCCTTTTAATCATTGACTGCGCATCATCAAAAAGCTTCCTTGCCTCTACCCCCTTTACCGGGTCATTGAATATATCAGGGTACTTACCATTTATTCTCCATCCAAAGAAGAAGAATGTCCAGTCGATGTAATCAATAAGCTCACTGATGCTTACCCTTCCCGGGTTCATCACTCCGGGCATTGCCGGCGCCGGCGAAGGCACGACAGTCACGTGCGCGTTCTTTCTGGCAGCATCAAGGGAGAGTAGCTTCTTTACCTTCCTCTTGGCCTCATGATCTTGCCTGAGCTTTTCATATCTCTCCTTCAGCGATTTCCCCAGGGAGCCATCGGTGGCTAGCAGTCCTGACATCATTGGCACAGCTCTGGAGGCATCCTTCACGTAAGCGGAGCTGTTGGAATATACCGGTGCTATCCTGACAGCAGTATGGATCTCCGACGTGGTTGCACCTCCTATCAGCAGAGGTATCTTCATGCCTCTCTTCTCCATCAGGGAGGCGATATGCACCATCTCTTCGAGCGATGGCGTTATCAGCCCGGAGAGGCCGATGAAATCAACATTCTCCCTCTCTGCGGTGTCAAGAATCTTCTCCGCCGGTACCATCACCCCGAGGTCAATAATCTCGAAGTTGTTACATGAAAGGATAACTCCCACAATATTCTTCCCGATGTCATGCACGTCGCCCTTAACTGTTGCCAGCAGCACCTTCCCTGCCGATGAGGCCTCGCCTTTCTGCATCTCCGCCTCAATGTAAGGAGTGAGGCGTGCCACAGCCTTCTTCATCACCCTGGCGCTCTTCACTACCTGAGGCAGAAACATGCGTCCCGACCCGAACAGGTCTCCTACCTCGTTCATGCCATCCATGAGGGGCCCCTCTATGACCCTGAGAGCCCTTTCGAATCCCGGGCGTGCCTCCTCAACATCATCGGCAATATATGTGTCAATACCATTTACCAGAGCATATTTAATACGGCTGATAACATCGCCGTCCCTCCAGGCAGCATGCCTGGCAGTCTCCTCATGCTTTTCTCCCTTGTGCCCCGAGGCATACTGAAGAAGCCTGTCAGTGGCATCCTTCCTTCTGTTCATCACCACATCCTCCGTCAGGCGGAGGAGATCTGGCTCAACTGAGGTATATACTTTCAGAAGGCCGGGATTGACAATACCCATATCCATGCCGGCCTTTATGGCGTGATAGAGGAAGACGGCGTGCATAGCCTCCCGCACCGGATCATTACCACGGAACGAGAACGACAGGTTGCTCACCCCCCCACTCACCCTGGCATAGGGCAGGCTGGCCTTGATATATTCAGTGCACTTAATGTAGTCTACGGCATAGTTGTTATGCTCCTCTATTCCAGTGGCTATGGCCAGAATATTGGGATCAATTATGATACCCTCGGGCGGGAACCCTGCTTTTTCAGTCAGCAGCCGGTAAGATCTTTCTGCCAGCTCCTTTCGTTTCTCAAGGGTGTCTGCCTGACCTCGCTCATCAAAGAGCATCACCACCGCCGCTGCGCCATAACGACGAACAAGGTGAGCCTTCCTGAGGAAATCCTCTTCCCCCTCCTTAAGACTTATGGAGTTGACTACCGGCTTGCCCTGTATGCACTGCAGCCCGGCCTCCAGCACCTCCCACTTCGATGAGTCAACCATGATAGGCAGCTTTGCTATGTCAGGCTCGCTCATGAGCAGGTTGACGAACCTTCTCATGGCCGCCGCACCATCAATCATTGCGTCGTCCATACATATGTCAATGACCTGCGCTCCGCCCTCCACCTGATCGCGGGCAACGTCAAGAGCAGCCTGGAAATTACCCTCACGGATAAGCCTGGCGAATTTTATTGAGCCGGAGACATTGGTACGTTCGCCTATGTTGACAAAGTTGGTTTCAGGCCTTATAACAAGAGGCTCAAGGCCTGCCAGTGAGGTATTACGGCTCCTCTCGGGCACACTCCTGGGCTTATGCCCGCTTGCCAGAGAGGCTATGACCTTTATGTGATCGGGGGTGGTGCCGCAGCAGCCGCCTATGATGTTCACCCAGCGGTTACTGAGAAAGTCTTCAATGACCTTGCCCATATAGTCAGGCGACTGGTCGTACTCGGCAAACTGGTTAGGCAGTCCTGCGTTAGGGTGGGCAGAGACATAGAACGGAGCCCTTGCCGACAGCTCCTCAATGAATGGACTGAGCTGCTCTGCACCAAGAGCGCAGTTCAGTCCTATGCTGAGCAGCGGATAGTGCGACATGGTTACCAGAAAGGCCTCAAGCGTCTGGCCGGTGAGGGTGCGGCCGCTGGCATCAGTGATAGTACCGGAGAGCATCACCGGAAGATCAATGCCCCTCTCCTCAAGCACACCGCTGATGGCAAAGAGAGCAGCCTTGGCATTCAGTCCGTCAAAGACCGTCTCAATAAGAATGATATCAGTCCCGCCATCAATTAGTCCTCTCACCTGCTCGCCGTACGCCTCCGCCAGCTCGCTAAAGGTGACCGTGCGGGCCCCGGGGTCACTCACGTCAGGAGACATTGATGCCGTGCGATTGGTAGGCCCCACTGACCCGGCCACCCAGGCCTCACGACCGGTCTCCTCATGATACTCAGTTACAGCCTGCTGTGCCAGCCTGGCGGCTGCCACGTTCATGTCATAGACAAGCGGCTCCATAGCATAGTCTGCCATGGATACCCTGTTGGCATTGAAGGTGTTGGTGGTGATGATATCAGCACCCGCCCTGAGGTAGTCAAGATGAGTATTGCGGATTATGTCTGGCTGGGTGATTGAGAGCAAGTCAATGTTACCCTTCAGCGACTGTTTATGAGTGGCAAACTGTGCACCACGGTATTGCTCTTCCGTAAGTCTGTGACGCTGAATCATCGTACCCATAGCGCCGTCAAGCACCAGAATCCTCTCAGCCAATGCTTCTCTGACAGATTTTTTCAATGTGTCTGATTTTTTGATCATGTAAAAATACTCAAAGCGAGGATAAATGAAAATCACCGGCGCCGTCATTTTAGACAGGCATTAACCCCGCAGCTTGCCCTTCCGCATACTCCGCAACAAGGTAAGGTCTCATGCCTCGTAATAGGGCCCGGGCGCACATTCTGCAACAAGCAGCAGGGGATCCGGCAAAGTGATTAAACAGTAAACAGCATTGTTAAGCAAAAGTGCGATTGGAATAAGAATATTTTCACTGGCCTTTATCTCACCGTTAGGATATATCTGGCAAACAATGATGCTATCTTGTTGATTACTGGTGGAAATCGTCTGGCAGCAGGAAGACTGATTTCTTTGCCGGATCTGACTATACTCCTGACCATTCCAGCTATCATTGTTGCTTCAGAGGGTTCATCAGGACTGATAACTGCGTCACCCTGCGTGCAGAATAGCTGACGGCCATCTCTGGTGATTACTTCATACACACGGTGAACCACATACCCACCGTCGCGCCGCAGCGCAACAATGTCACCTGCTGAAGGATTGATTCCCTTCAGGGGATCTATCACCACCCTGTCGCCCGGCCTGATGACAGGCCACATACTGTAACCGCCGGTGGTGATTGTCACAGGTATCTCTTCGTTCAATATCGCAGTTGCAGCTTCGGCAGCCATAATTTTACTGTCAGATTCCCTGGCAATAAGGTAATCGCGTATGGTTCCGGCAGGCACGAAGGCCAGCCTGCTCACCCTCACTGACGCCACCATGTCATCAACTGTCGCCGCCAGCATTTCGGCCCTCTCCCTGTTCCAGTTCTGTTGTATGCAGTTAGAGAGCACCATAGCCACGGCAGCGGCTCCCGTGACAGGCTCCGACACATTTGACCTGCCATGCCTTATTATCCACAGATGATCAAGCGGTGCACTGCGAGGCTCATCATTGCGATAGACGGGGGTGCTGTGCATGATCCATCCGGAGCTCTCCTTCCTGATGATCAGCCTGTCGTCATGGATAACCCTGTCGCCGGCCCTGTCAAAAATTCCTGCAATGGTTGTTTTGCCGCTGCCTGATCTGCCGGTGAAGAGCCACCCTCTGCCACCGCATGAGACTGCTGATCCGTGAATCATCACATCACCCTTTACAGCAGAGAGAAAATAAAGCAGCAACCCGTCAACAGGCCACGGCAGGGGGTCCACCGCCAGAGGCGGTGGGGCATGGGGCACGGGGCAGGGGGCAGGGGGCATAGGGCCAGTTGGCAGTCCACTGTCGGCAGTCGGCAGTGACTGAAGACTGAAATCTGAAGACTGAAGACTGAAGCCCGGGGCAGGGGGCAGGGGGCCAGTTGGCAGTACACGGTCGGCAGTCGGCAGTGACTGAAGACTGAGAACTGAAGACTGAAGACTGAAGCACGGGGCAGGGGGCAGGGGTGGCGAATCAACCGACTCCACGCCGCTGTCAGCATACAGTCTCCATGTCATCTGATTATGAGGAATCACCAGAACGGGGTTACGAGCCGGCGCTTTAAGGAAGGCCCTTGCATACACAGCCTGACCGTCTGACAGCACCTCCCAGAATGGCTCTCCTGAGTCTCTGACCCCTTGCGGTGTCTCTTCCATAAGACTGGCATCAAACACCTTTCTGGCATCAGCAGGCACCACCGCCCTCCCGGGAAAAACATCAACCGTTAGCTCCGGCTCGCCATCAACGGCTGTCAGAAAAGCACTAAACCGCTCATCAGGATTAAGGGTGACACCGTCACCGGACCGCAGGCGTATCCTCCTGCCGGCTATGATGAAATCTAAAGTCACAACTCGCTGAAATGAAGAAATTTCCGTATCTCACCAAAAAAATCCAGGGTATCTTTTTCAGCAATATCCTGCTCTACATCGAACTCTTCCACCATCTTTGCTGTTATATCCCTGATTGTTCGTACACCGTCAATCAACTCCCATATAAAAGCCCCGGTCTCAGTCAGCCTGTACAGTGAATCCATGTCGGCAATGTTGTCG
>CAYQNT010000125.1:698-7632 GCA_964418865.1 uncultured Rikenella sp. | reverse complement strand
CCATTTCTGATTTTGTCACCGAGAACCTCTCGAACTGGTACGTGCGCCTCAACCGTAAGAGGTACTGGGGCGGCGGTCTCGACGAAGATAAGCTGTCGGCCTACCAGACGCTCTATACATGTCTCGAGACAGTGACTATGCTGGCTGCGCCCATCATACCCTTCTTCACTGACCGCATCTTTACCGATCTTAACTCGGTGACCGGCATCCATAATGAGGGCTCCGTGCATCTGACTGCCTTCCCCCGCTATGATAAGAAACTTATAGACAAGAGCCTCGAGGAGAGGATGGAGATAGCCCAGAAGATCTCATCGATGATACTTGCACTGCGTCGTCGTGTCAACATCAGGGTGCGACAGCCGCTGGCGAAGATCATGGTGCCCGTTACTGACAGTCACTTCCGCAAGAGCTTCGAGGCGGTCAGGTCGCTCATCCTTGCCGAGGTAAACGTCAAGGAGGTCGAGTATGTAGATGACACCTCAGACATCCTGGTACGCAAGGTGAAGCCTAACTTCAAGCTTTTAGGGCCGCGCTTCGGGAAAAGGATGAAGGAGGCCGGAGCGGCCATCATGGCTCTCACCCGTCAGGAGATAGCGAAGTTCGAGAAACTCGGGTCATGGAGCCTGAAGCTTGACGGTGAGGATCATACCGTCACCACCGAGGAGGTGGAGATCATCTCCGAAGACATACCGGGATGGCTTGTTGCCAACGAGGGCAAGCTTACCGTTGCGCTCGACATCACCATCACCGGCGAACTGCTGAATGAGGGCATCGCCCGCGAGTTCGTCAACCGCATACAGAACATACGCAAGGAGAGCGGGTTCGAAGTCACCGACAAGATAAGGGTAGTGATAGAAGATCTGCCCTCTGTTGCAGCCGCCATAAAGGAGCACTCGGACTACATCGCCTCGCAGACGCTGGCGCTTGACATCTCCCTTGCCCCTGCCACCAGCCTCACCTCGCCCGCCACCCGCGAGACAGATATCGGCGAACAAATGGTCAGGGTGCTGGTGGAGAAGGTCTGAGGGTCAGGTTGTCTTGCGGTCCTGCAGTCCTGCAGTCTTGCAGTCTTGCGGTCTAATGTCTAAAGGTCCCTTAGATTTGTCTCGTAAGATTAAAGTCTAACAATGCTTTTACTTTATTGTTGTAATTTGCTTTAAAACCAACCGGTATGGGCGAATTAATAAAGGTCATAAGTTCTCAGACTTATCTTCAGATTAAATCCCATACCGGTGTTTTGAACAAGCTTCAAATAGAACCGTTTAAGGCTACATTTTACTTATATCCCCAAAACCTATACCGGGAAAAGTGAAATCATCTTTCCTTAGAAGACATACATATGAGTTGTAGCCAATGCCTTCACAAATTTGATATAAAACTTGCATCTAGGTATATTATTATTTACCTTTGTGGTTACTATCCTATCATCAGACAATGAAATGCTCTGAACTATACAAGATTCTGATAAAAGATGGTTGGTATCCGGTTTCTCAAAAAGGATCGCACGTAAAACTTAAGCATAACAAGAGACCGGGAATTATCATCTTCCCAAACCATGGAAGCCAGGAGGTTGGTAAGGGGCTTGAGAGAAAAATTCTTAAAGATGCTAGGGTGAAATTGAAAAATTGAAAAGGAGGCCGTGATGAAAACGACAAATAAGAAGATTAAAATGATAGTTGAAAAGACTGATACGGGTTTCTCAGCTTTTTCTGAAGACTTTGCTATTTACACTACTGGCAGGACAATTCCTGAATTGATGGATAATGCACTTGAAGCTGCTAATCTCTTCTTTGAAGAACAAAACATTCAGATTACACAAGAGAACCTTAAGTTTGAGATTGACTTTAAGCAGTTCTTTCAGTACTACAAGGTGATTAATGCTAAGTTTCTTGCCAACAAGATAGGAATGAATCCAACCCTACTTTCTCAGTATGTGCAAGGTCGCAAGAAACCGTCTGATGCTCAAACCGAGAAAATTTTACTTGGAATTCATCAAATTGGACAAGAACTTTCTGATATAAACCTCATATACAGGCCTTAATAAAAAGCACTGGCTATAACAGGTCGGTAAATGCCATTGGCTTTCCCAACACAAAAATTGGGAAAGTAACCTCTCCGTTAGCGTTTATACAATCTTGGAATCAGATTCCATAATTGTAAAAGTTGTCACATTCATCATCACTCACTTTCCCCTCCTGAGACAGAAAAGCTTGCCATGACTATACAGTCGGGGTATTCTACATGACCATAGAGTAGAAACATTCTCATGTAATATTCAATTAGTATCTTTGCCGGGCACAAATAACATAGCACATGTTTTCAGGAATAGTAGAGGAAGCCGCGCCGGTGGTGCGTATTGAAAAGGATAGAGACAACATTCATATTACAATGCGGTGCTCATTCACCAATGAGCTGAAGATAGACCAGAGCATATCACACAGCGGTGTCTGCCTGACCGTGGTGAAAATAGAGGGTGACACCTATACCGTCACCGCCATACGCGAGACACTGGACAAGACCAACCTGGGACTACTGAAGCCGGGCGACAAGGTGAACCTCGAACGCAGCACCCGCCTCGACGGTCGTCTTGACGGCCACATGGTGCAGGGGCACGTTGACCTCACCGCAACATGCACCTCGGTGCGCGAGGCGGAAGGATCATGGTACTATACCTTTGAATACGTGCCGACATCGCCGGAGCATATCACCGTGGAGAAAGGCTCAGCTTGCGTGAACGGAGTGAGCCTGACAGTCGTTAACTCAAAGGATACTTCGTTTGACGTGGCCATCATTCCATTCACCTGGGAGGTGACTAATTTCCACCAGATTAAGGTGGGCACCGTCGTCAACATTGAGTTTGACATCCTCGGCAAGTATATAGCGAAGATCGTAAGGCAGCAACTGGGGAAGCTTTAAGTTCTCCATGCCCCCTGTTGCTGACTGCTGACTGCCGACTGGCTAACTGCTCCATGCCCTCCCGATTCTCGGGACTTCGTCGCTTTGCTCCTTGCCTGCTCCATGCTCCATGCACCATGCACCATGCAGTCCTGCTGCCAACTTATAGTCAGATTTCCAATATTTCTTGCTTTTATTTCTGCTATGCACTATATTTGTTGCATAATAGAAATATAATAAGGTGAATTTCATCGAATTCAGAAAGCGGATGTTTCCATTGGCCTGCTTTAATGTAAACCAGGTCTATGCCTGGGAACAGGATTTCAACAGAAACAATCTGGTGCGCTGGACAAGCCAGGGGCTGATCATCAGGCTGAGGCAGGGTTTTTATACCTTTCCTGAATATCTGAGCATGGCAGACAGCTCCTTTTACTTTGCCAACCGCATCTACCGCCCCTCTTATGTCAGCCTCCATTCAGCCCTGGCGTTTTACGGTATCATCCCGGAAGCGGTGACACAGATCACCAGCGTTACCTCTCTGAAAACAGCCTCATTCACTAATCCTGCCGGACTTTTCACATACAGATCAGTCAGGGAGGATCTGATGTTCGGATATCTGACCAGGCCAATAGCCAATGGCCTGACGGTACTATTTGCTGACCAGGAGAAGGCGCTCATAGACCTCCTCTATCTGTATCCTTTTTACAACAGCGCCAGCGAGATGACTGAGCTTCGGCTCGATGAATATTTCCTCCATGAGGAGATGAAAAAGGATCAGCTTCTCGAATACTCCTCCAGAATAAAGAGCAAGGCCCTTGATAAAAGAATAAAACTCCTTCTAACCAGCTATGGGATATGATACGGATTAATGACCTGCAAAACTATTATCCGCCCCTGTTGCGTGATAATCCCATGTTCAACAAGTATATCCTTAAGGAATATATACAACTTCTGATACTTGATTATCTCTCCTCCACTGCCTGGATAAAAAAAGTCACTCTTATCGGAGGAACATGCCTGCGCCTGTTAAAAGGTATCGACAGGTTCTCCGAGGATCTCGACTTCGACTGCAAGGATTTGTCATCAGATGAGTTTTTAAGGATGACTGACGATATTTTGAGACTCCTTATTCGAAACGGCTTTAAGGTTGAGCCCAGGGATAGAGATAACATCAGACTCAAGACTTTTCGCCGTAATATCCTTTTCCCCGGCCTGTTGTTTGATCTTGGGCTTACTGGTCACCGGGAAGAGCGATTCCTTATCAAGGTTGAGAGTCAGGATCAGGAGTTCAACTACAGTCCGGTTCTGGCCAATATCAGGGGTACAGGTTTCTTCTTCCCTTTTCCGGTGCCTCCTGATCCCATACTTTGTGCCATGAAAATCTCGGCCATGCTTGGGCGGCAAAAGGGAAGAGATTTTTACGATGTAATGTTCCTTCTTGGCCAGACACCTCCTGATTATTCCTTCCTTTCAGTTAAACATTCAATTACCGGACTTGAACAACTCAAAGAAACCGTGGAGGAAATGCTTAAAACTGTTGATCTGAAAAAAAAGAGCAGGGACTTTGAGCATCTCCTTTTTAACCGTGAGCATAGCCTTCGTATTCTCAGAGTGGAAGAATTTTTCAAGGAGCTGTAACAATTGATATCTTTGCCTTAGAGAAAAGAATATGAGCAGTAGAAAAATAATAGTAGCAGTGACAGGAGCCAGCGGGGCAGTGTATGCTCTTAAACTGCTGGAGCGACTGCGGGGGCTACCGGCAGAGGTAGCCGTCATCTTCACAGGTAACGCTGAAGAGATAATGCTCTATGAGACAGGAGTGAAGTACAAGCCGACAGGCGCCGAAAAGCTCTATAATAACAACGACTTCAACGCTCCCTTTGCCTCAGGATCATCATCATACGACACCATGATTATCTGCCCTGCCTCAATGGGTATGGTCGGACGAATAGCCCATGGCGTATCCGACGATCTCATCACCCGTGCTGCCGACGTGATGCTTAAAGAGCGTAGGAAACTTATTATTGTGCCCCGCGAGACACCATACAGCCTCATCCATATCACAAACATGAAGCTGCTGACAGAGGCCGGTGCAATTATTTGTCCTGCCACCCCTTCATTCTACAGCAGGCCGCAGACAATTGACGACCTTGTAATGACGGTGATCGACAGGGTGCTGGCGCTGGCAGAATTTGCCATTGACACATACCGGTGGAACGAAAGCGGTATATAAACATTTCAGTGGAACAAGCAGGGCTTCACAAACGAATAATATCACTGCTGCGCAGGCATCATGTGCTGAGCATAGCAACGGTAAGTGAGCGGGGACCGTGGTGTGCCTCGTGCTTCTATTCGTGGGATGAGGAAAATAACACTCTGATATTAACTACCGATCCGACCACCAGGCATGGAGCGGAGTTTCGCAGTAACCCTTTCATCGCCGGCACCATAGCTCTGGAGACAAAGCGTGTGGGCCGCATCCGTGGGGCACAGTTCACCGGGATCGTCAGCGAACCGCAAGGTGATGATCTCGCCCGCGCCCGCCATATATACCTGAAACGGTTCCCCTATGCCATCCTCGTTGAGTTACATCTGTGGGTCATCACCCCGGACTATATAAAGCTGACAGACAACAGGCTGGGATTCGGGAAGAAAATTGTATGGGAGAGAATCTGATAATCAGTATAAAAACCCAAACAACCAGAGGGGCATCTTGTTACCGGTTCCGTATTCAATACCATCAGCAGCAACAAAGCTGTTCTTGATCCCTTTGATCTGATCAAATCCCTTTGATTTTCCACCAGTCTCAAAGATAAACCTGCCGTCAACCATAAAATCACCCTCTTCAGCATACTCAACATCATGAGCTTCACTAAGCTGATTGATGAAAAAAGTCTCGCGGAGATTTCCGGTGTTTACTCCGGAAGGGAACAAGACATAAAGAAGGTTGGTGTTTTCAAGATATATCTTGTCAGGTTTCTGAAATCTGGTAATTCCTTTCGCTTTCTTATACAGGTTCATGACAAGACGTGACTCTTCAAGATAACCCAGGTAGGCAATGATCGTATTGCGGGTCAACCCAGACCTTTCGCTCAGCTTAACGATATTTGGGATAAAGGGTACCGATTCGGCAATTATCTTAAGAAGTAATTTTACTTTCTGGATATTCTCCACTTCGACCTTCCTTAACAATGGCAACTCCATCTCAATGATCATGTTGATTATCTCTCCAAGTCTGTGAGTATAGAGTTCAGGAACTTCAAGGAAGAACGGGTAGTACCCTGATTTAAGATAGGCATCGAAATGCTTCAGAGGTTTCACCTTCTTAAGGATCTCTTGTTCCAGTTCAACCTGATTTTCAATGATATCATTAAACTTTACAACCGGAAGATCCAATCCAAGGGTGAGGTTCAGAAACTCCCGGAATGATAATCCTTGCATATTATAAACCACAGCTCTCCGGCTCAGATCAGCCTGGGATTTCCTTATCTCAAGAAATGATGATCCTGTAAAGACAATTTTTAACGCCGGATAATCATCATAAATATTCTTCAGTTCCTGTGACCAGCCAGGGTATTTGTGTACTTCATCAAGAAATAAATACCGCCCACCATGCTTAACGAATCTATCGGTAAGATCCGTCAGTTTGTTCTCTGAAAACCATATATTATCAAGACTCGCATAAAGAGAAGATCCGTCCCGAGCCAGATTCTTCTTCATATACTGAAGCATCAGTGTCGTTTTCCCGACTCCACGGGCTCCTCTGATTCCTATTAAACGAGCCTTCCAGTTTATTGTGTCAGCATAACCCCTGACGAAGTCAATAGAGATGTTGTCAAGCCTATTATAATACTTTTCAAATAATTGATCCATGTCTGCTTTTTAGATAAAGCAAATATACTACTTTTTTGCTTTCTATAAAAAGCATTATTTCTTTTGGGAGATCGAAGGCCTTCGCTGAGTTGCACCTGTGGATCATCACCGCGGACTATATAAAGCTGACAGACAACAGGCTGGGATTCGGGAAGAAAATTGTATG
>CAYQNT010000125.1:0-598 GCA_964418865.1 uncultured Rikenella sp. | reverse complement strand
GGACAGGAGAGACTAATGTCTGTCGCTTCGCTCCGTCTTGCGGTCTTGCAGTCTTGCGGTCCAATCATTTAGATGATTTTAGGTATTTCATCAGGCTACTGGTCCCATTGATGATTTTCTGGCACATTAAACGCCGTTCAATGGCGACTTCCGATGCTACATAACGCTGATCTTCCGCTATATAATACATACTCTTAACTTCACCTGCAGAGCCTTTTGAAATATTAAGAAACTGACTGAATTCAGCATCGGATTTTCGACAAAAGCCTTCAGAAATATTATTCATAATTGAAAGACCTGCACGACAGATCTGATCTCTGAATGTAAAATCACGACAGCTTTTAAAATCAGCATATATCAAATTAACCTGCTGTCTTGATAAAACCCAAATATCAAGATTTTCAAAGTCTTTTATTGTTCCCATTCTAGTACGAGTTAAAATACAGCACTATAAATTTATGAAATAATTTCCGACCGCAAGACGCAAGACCTCAAGACGCAAGACCGCAAGACTGCAAGACAATACTTTTAGTAACTTTGAGTCCCATGATTGACCACTCCACCATAGAAAAAATCTTTGACGCAGCGCAGATAACTG
>CAYQNT010000124.1:0-7662 GCA_964418865.1 uncultured Rikenella sp. | reverse complement strand
GAGCAGACAAGCCGGGTCAGCCGCTGCCAAACTAAGCTACATATCTCTTATTTAATAAGCACAACGTCTCCCGGCAGAGTGATATTTCTTATTGCTTCCTTATACTGTTTCCAGGATCCGGCAAGAAAATTACTTACCAACTTTTCAGCCTCTGCCAGGGCAGCAGTAGAATCGTTCATACTCTTCTCTTCCTGCTGTGAAAGCGCTCCTGAAGCCATCAAAATAACACGGTATCCGTTGATACGTGAGAGAAGCCCGTCCTGCTTCCGGTTAAAGGCGTCATCAAGCCTGGCAAGATCCTCTCCTACAGTTGAATAAATGCCTGATACAGTCTTTGCGAAGTGGGGGTCTTTTGAGGTAATGTCTTTGGTCTTCGCAAGACTCTCCCGAACCTGGGTGATCTCCTCAAGTTTTTTGTTAAGCGCATCTATCCGGCTGCCAAAAGCTATAGCTGTTTCATAGTTCTTTTGTAAGGCAACTACGTCCGGAGCAGCCATTCTTGGATCAGCATTTACCTTCAGGATTGATGATGCACTTTCTCCTTCCATAGAGAGTGTCACTGTATAGGTGCCGGGAAATACCATTCCTCCAAAACCCCTGGAATAGCCTGATCTCTGATTCTGATTTTGCTGCTCCTGAGGGTATGACAGCTGGGGTAGCGGATCACGGTCAAGACGCCATGATATTCGGTTAAAACCCTTCGATGCATCACGCTCCACAGACTTCACTGCACGGCCTGCCACATCTTTTATTTCCATAGTAATTTTGCCGGGTCCGACGGAAGAAAAGAATGAGATCATTGCTCCGAGCTCTCGGTTTTGCCCCTTGTACATGGCGTCACCATAGAAATAATAACCTGGCAGGTTCTTTGTCGAGGCCAGATATGCTTCCGGTGGATCAAAGGCCGTGAGTCTGCTGTTGAGCACTTTTCTGCTGTCAGCCGCCAGTGCACGAAGGGGCCTTATGTCATCGAGTATCCAGACTGCGCGGCCGAAGGTGCCAATAATAAGGTCGTGCTCGCGGGGCTGGATTGCCATATCATATGTTGAGACGGTAGGATAGCCGCTCGTCCACCTGTTCCAGTTTGTGCCCTCGTCAAAGGATACATATAAACCATATTCAGTACCGGTGAACATCAGTCTGGGTTCAATGGGGTCTTGTACAAAACAGAGCACATATCCCCACACATGCGTGTCATCAACGATACGCTTCCAGCTTTTGCCCATGTCTTTGGTCCGGTAAAGGTATGCAGCATTGTCTCCCTGCCTGTAATCGTTCACAACGGCAAAGGCTTCAGCCGGGTCATGCACTGAGGCAGTAACCTGAGGTACCCAGCTGTTGCGTGGCATACCCTTGATATTCTGTGAGGTACTCTTCCAGCTCCTGCCGCCGTCGTCAGTGACCTGTATCATGCCATCATCAGTGCCTGCCCATAACAGGCCCTGTTTTATTGGGCTGGGCGAGATAGATATGATCGTGCAGTGATTCTCGGCGCCGGTAGCCTCCTGGGTTATGCCACCGCTCTCATCCTGCTTCTGCTTCTCAGGGTCATTAGTAGTCAGGTCAGAGGAGATCTTGGTCCATGTGTCTCCTCTGTCTGTACTCTTATGCACGTGCTGGCTGCCAAAGTAGATGGTGTTGCTGTCAAACGGATCCTGCGCCAGAGCGGCATTCCAGTTAAAACGCAGCTTCTCATTGTTGTCAGCAGAAGGCCTGATACTCTTACTCCAGCCGGTTGTCACATCTATCCTGCGGACCGAACCTCCCTGTGACTGGGCATAACAGTAACGACTGTCTCCAGGTACCGCGATGGCATCAAAACCATCACCGCCGATGAGAAAGTCATACATCTCGTTTATAAGAGGCCCGTTAGACCATGCATAGGCAGGGCCTCGCCATGAGCCGTTATCCTGGAGGCCGCCGTAGATATTGTATGGCAGATCGTTGTCAACATTAATATGGTAGAACTGACCTAGCGGAAGATTCTCAATATGTCTCCACGTGGCTCCTTTATCGTATGTGATACCCATGCCACCATCATTGCCGTCAAGCATGCGGTCAGGGTTGACGGGGTCAATATACCATGCATGGTGATCAAGATGTATTGACTCGGCGATTCTCTTGTTAAAGGTTAGTGCGCCGTCTTCACTCACATTGACTCCGGAGAATAGGGTATAGACCCTGTTCTCGTTCTGGGGGTCAACATATATCTCTGCATAGTAGAAAGGGCGGTTGCCTATGTTCTTCTCGCCACGCTTCTCCCAGGTGATGCCACCGTCAGTTGAACGGTAGATGGCTGTCTGGTCTGACTCCACATAAGCATACACGTAATCCGGATTTGAAGCTGCAAAAGCCAGGCCTATGCGGCCTTTAATCTCAGGCAGGCCGCCGCTGACACGCTCAAATGACTCTCCACCGTTACGCGTGAGCCAGAGCCCTGAGCCCTCTGATGATGACCTGAAGAACCATGGCCAGCGCCGGTGATCCCACATGGCAACGAAGATCTTGCCGGGGTTTGAGGGGTCCATGACCATATCAGCAACACCTGAGGTTTCATTGGTATAAAGAACCCTTGTCCATGTGCCTCCGCCATCAGTGGAGCGGTAAAGCCCTCTCTCAGTATGTGGCGCCCACGGGTTGCCGATGGCACCGGCGTAAATAATATCAGTATTGACTGGATCAATAAGGATACGGTGGATATATCGGGTCAGTTCAAGCCCCATGCACTTCCATGTCTTGCCGGCGTCAGTGCTCTTGTAGATACCATAGCCGCCCGTGACACTGTTACGCGGATTGCCTTCACCGGTTCCTGCCCAGATGATATCAGGCCTCACAGGGTCAACAGCAAGGGCTCCTATGGAAGCCACAGCCTCATTATCAAAGATCGGTGTAAAGGTGGTGCCGGCGTTAACTGTCTTCCAGAGACCGCCGGAGGCTGTGCCTACGTAAAATATGTTTTCATTCCTCGGGTCAGTGGCAAAAGCTGTGACCCGGCCGCTCATGCCGGCTGGACCGATATTTCGCGGTTTGATGCCGCTGAAGAGGTTCATGTCAGTCTTCTGGCCGCTAGCAAGGGCCGCAATAATTATCAGTGCGACGGATAAAAAAGTTCTTCTGATCATTATGGTTAAATTTTACGGATACAATTTAGATAAAAAAATCTAACAGGACTGAGGTCATAATGTGTTCTGCAATATGACTTCTGGTCAGGCCAGAATAAGAAAGACTGCCGGCCTTTTCTCTAGATCAGGCATGGCAGAACGCCATCCGGCAACAGTCATGGTGCGTATCTCCTCGGTGATAAGGGTGATGTCAGCAGCTATACAGAGCCTGGTAGTGGGATTGCATACGGTGAGAATATCCTGAAGCATCTTCCCGTTTCTGAAAGGAGTCTCCATGAATATCTGTGTCTGACCGCTCGCCGATCTCTTCTCCAGATCTCTTATTGCCTTCTGTCTGTCATGTGCCTCCACAGGGAGGTAACCATGAAATACAAATGACTGACCGTTAAGGCCCGAGGCCACCAGTGCCAGCATCACTGACGAGGGGCCGGTGAGCGGTATGACCCTGATATGCCTCCTGTGAGCCTCAGCCGTGATGATACTGCCAGGATCGGCCAGACCAGGCATGCCGGCTTCGCTCATTACTCCTGCATCAATGCCTCCTGCTACCCTGCTGAAGAAATCGTCAAGACCAGCCTTGTCAGAATGCTTCCCCACAGGGAAAAAGATAGTGTCGTCTATCGGGAACTCCTTGTCCAGGCTCCTTAGATATCTGCGTGCCGTGCGCACATCCTCAACAGCAAAAAGCCTGATGGAAAGAGTAACCTCTACAGTGCCTCGGGGAATTGACATAGTGTGATCAGCATCACCGAGAGTGACAGGTATCATATAAATATTTCCGCTCATCTTATGTGTCATATGATATCGTAAAGATATGGAATTAGCCCTGCAAGGAACTAAAGTGACTGCTGATATTGTACTTCTCTCAATTTCAGATTATGTTTGCAGACTGAAAGTAGAGGCAGTGAAGATAACTTTTCTGGGAACGGGAACCTCGCAGGGTGTGCCCGTAATTGCTTGTGAATGTTCTACATGTATATCAACTGATGTCAAGGACAAGAGGTTGAGGGCATCGCTGCTAGTGGAAACTTCATCAAATACCTTTGTCATTGATGCCGGACCCGACTTCAGACAGCAGATGCTGAATGCATGTGTGAAGAAGCTTGATGCAATACTCCTTACTCATGAACACAAGGATCATATTGCAGGCATGGATGACCTGCGGGCATTCAATTACAAGAGTCAGGCTGCCATTGACATCTATGCCGAGGAGAGGGTCCAGAGCGCTGTGAGAAAGGAGTATGCATATGTCTTCTCTGAGAATCATTATCCCGGTGTCCCAAAAATGGAGCTTCACAACATTGACAATTACAATGTCAATATCAATTGTGATATAATAATCCCCCTGCGCATTTTTCACTACCGTCTGCCCATACTGGGATTCAGGATAGGTGACATGGCCTACATTACTGATGCTAATTATATCCCGGAGGAGACAAAAGAGAAGCTGATAGGGGTGAGGTACCTGGTTGTCAATGCTCTGAGAAAGGAGAAGCACATCTCCCATTTCAGCCTGGGCGAGGCGCTGAACCTAATACAGGAGGTGTCACCCCGTATGGCTTATATAACTCATATTGGTCATCAGATGGGAAAACATGAGGAGGTTAACAGAGAACTGCCCTTGAATGTGACTCTGGCATGGGATGGCCTGGAGGTGGTCTGCGAAGAGTAACCTATTTCTTTTTAAACTTATAGAGCTTTTTCTGATACTGCTTTGAGAAGAAGTACTTGTTACGTCCGAGCTGTGAAGTATCTATGTAGGAATTCTTCCGCTTGGCATTGTATGTACTTTTCTGTGAGGTTGCACAAGAGGGCATCAGCATTATCACTGAAAGAATCAGTATAACGAAAAAAACACCTTTGCCTTTAATATTTTTCATCACTTGTGCTCCTGGTCAATTTTTAAAAGTATAAATAATACGTGACATAGTAACGAAATGGGCAAATTCTGTAAAATGGCCCGCTCATTTTTTCTTCTCTTTTATTTCAACATACAATAACTTAAATTGCACTCCCGTTCAGTCGGGAAGCTTAATATATCAGATTAAACTCAAATGTGCAGGTTTAGGTTTCGGTTTTTCCTTATTTTTTTCATTCCGTTTCTCCAGGCTTCAGGCCAGTCGCTTGAAAATGTAGGGATTATACGGGAAAATGGCGCCAGTGCAGCTTCGCTTTTGCTTGATGACAGTACCATTGTCAGGTTGCCTGCACCAAGAGCGCTTTTCAGCTTCAGGCATGATGGTGTCTATTTTAAATCCGACGGTGTGCCTGCAGGTCTTGTAGGAAGCCGTTTCCTGATGATCTTTCCGGGAGGGGTGGAAGCCAGCTATACGCCTCGCGGCGGCTCTCATCCCGGCTACATGGCTGAGCTGGTGCTGCGTAATAACTGGAAGGATACCATAACTGTCAGTGATATCGTTCCTTTCGGTGAGCTTGACAACAATGCATATATCACAGGTGCCGGACCACGTAACCTTGCAAGGGCCAACCTCTTTCTGCCTGGGAAGAGCCCTGTACGTGTCATTTTACCTGACAATGCCTGGGAGATGGGGTTCACCTCCTTTGAAACAATGGGAGATTATAGCGTTGCTGCCATAGCACGGCGCATAAAGAGTGATAATGGCATAATAAAACGCTATGAGACAATACTTCCACCGGGCGCTGCAGTGACGTACCATATCTGGGCTGACACATACAGGGGGTCATGGCAGGAGGGGATGCGGCTGATGTTTGCCGAACGCTGGCTCTATGACCTGGGGAGATTCGATGAAAAGCTATACCAGCGTGACGACCTTAAATGGATACGAACCAGCTACCTGATGATAATGCAGATGGCTTGGGACAGAGAGTTTTATGATCGTTTTACGGGTGAATCAGGCTTTGCCAGTTTCCTCAATGAATACAACAAGATCTTTGGACATGTAGATGTGTATGGATTATGGCCCACATGGCCACGTCTGGGCCTTGATGACAGAAACCAGTGGGATCTTTACAGGAGTCTGCCCGGCGGAATGAATGGGCTGCGCAGTATAAGCAGGCAGGCCAGATCAAATGACTGCCGTTTTTTCATCGCTTACAACCCATGGGACAAGAGCACGAGGGAAGAGGATCATCTCAGGGGCATGGCACAAATAATTGCTGCAACGGGAGCTGACGGTGTCATTCTTGATACGGAGGGCAAATCATCTGACTTGCTCCAGCAAAATGCCGATACGGTACGCAAGGGCGTTGTATTTTATTCAGAAGGCATGCCCGTGGTCAGTGACATGCCGGATATCCTGGCTGCAAGGGTACATAACGCACTGTTTCTTAGTCCTGAGCTTAACCTGAACAAGCTTATCAGGCCTGACTTCGCCATCTTCCGAGTGGCAGACGTCGGTGAAGATGCCCTGCACCGTGAGATATCAGTTGCATTCTTCAATGGCTATGGTACCGAGCTGAACATGTTCCGTCCCGGAGGCAGGGGCGAGGAATACAATGAAGACCTTCACTACCTTGCAGGTACAACATATATTCTCAGAAGGAATAGTGACGCTTTTGCAGGCGGAAACTGGACCCCACTGATAAAAAGCGAGGCTGACAAGGTCTATGTAAACGAGTGGCACGCAGGCGAAAAGGGACTCTATACTGTGCTGAACATGGATCACCGCGGTTACAGCGGACCGCTCTTCAGCGCGGGAGACACAACCGGCAGACACATGGTATCGCTATGGAGACATGAAGAACTCACCCCTTCATTCATCAATGGGAAAGTAATGGCGACGGTGGAGACGCCGGGCTGGAGCCAGTCATTCAACGGAACCAGAAGAGAGAGTACGGTCGACTGTATAGCTATGCTGCCACGACTGATAACAGCAGCCACGGAAGGTAACAAAATACATATCTCTGCCACCATCAGCGGGGTGCTGCTGATAAGTAATGGAGTGCCGGGTTATGACAATAAGCCGGTAAGGATTGCCTCGCCGGCAGATACTGCTTTTTCTGCTGACGCTCTCTTTGGTATATCGGGGAATAAGATCGTCATAGAGCTCATTGATGAAGAGGGCATACTGCTTGATGAGAGGGTCATCAAACCTCTTAAGGGCAGACCGTGGCTGGTGTCAGAGAGAGTGCGTACAGCACCTCCCCGGGAGATGCCTGAAGATATGGTGATGGTGCCCGCAGTAACGATCAGATATACATTGGAGGCTGCTGACGGGTTCATTCCCTATCCTGCAGCCGGATTAGAGACTACCTCCGGTCTCGACAGTTTCATGATAGATAAATACCCGGTGACCAACGAAGATTTTCTGAGGTTTATCAGGTCAACAAGGTATATTCCGGCTGACACAACCAACTATCTCAGGAATTGGGAGCGAGGTCTCCCTGTCAGCGGACAGGAACGCTATCCGGTGGTCTATGTCAGCCTCGATGATGCCAGAGCATATGCCCGCTGGGCAGGCAAGAGGCTGCCTACGGAAGCCGAGTGGCAGCTGGCTGCCCAGGGCACAGACAGGCGGGAGTGGCCGTGGGGAAATGAATTTCATGCTACCAAGTGCAA
>CAYQNT010000123.1:0-7867 GCA_964418865.1 uncultured Rikenella sp. | reverse complement strand
CACCCGTGGTAAGTACGATCACTCCCACGATGTTGGCGACACCTCTCATTTTCAGTCGCTTGCAACGGCGCTGTCAGGCACGGTAGGTACGGGGAACATTGCAGGGGTGGCTCTGGCCATTCACCTTGGCGGGCCTGCTGCCCTCTTCTGGATGCTGGTGACGGCAGCAATAGGCATGTGCACCAAGATGGTTGAAGTGTCAATCTCGCACAAGTATCGTGATATTCTTCCTGACGGATCGGTATCAGGAGGCCCCATGTACTATATGAAAAAGAGGCTTAACATAACAACTCCCGGCGGCAGGGTGATAAAAACAGGGGTGATTATGGGAGCCTTCTTTGCCGGAGCAACAATATTGAGCTCTTTTGGTACGGGCAGCCTGCCTCAGATAAACAGCATATCAAATTCAGTATTTGCCACATTCGGTATCCGTCATATTATCACTGGAGGTATCCTGGCCGTTCTGCTTGGTCTTGTAATCATAGGAGGAATCAAAAGGATTGCCAAAGTGACCTCAGTACTGGTGCCCTTCATGGCAGTACTTTACCTTATCGGTGCACTGCTGGTGATCTTCTCTCATCCCGGAAACATCATTCCCTCTTTCGTTTCAATATTTGCCGACGCCTTCACTGGCTCTGCAGCCGCAGGCGGTTTTCTGGGCGCCTCATTTGCCTTTGCAATGAACAGGGGAGTGAACAGGGGATTGTTCTCCAATGAAGCAGGTCAGGGCTCAGCAGCGATTGCGCACTCAGCAGCCCGTGCTCCTGAACCGGTGTCTGAAGGTATGGTGGCGCTACTTGAACCATTTATTGACACCATTTGTATATGTACCCTTACGGGGCTGGTACTGCTTGCCTCAGGTGCATGGAATACCAAGACCGAAAATCAGTTTCAGACTACCGACATACAGATCTTTGCCGGAGTATATGATGACACTAACAGCCAGGATGTAGCAAAGCTGAGCAACTACTTCAGGGGAGATGAGTCCATTAAGATGTATGACGGAAGCCTGACGATAGAGAATGGCGAAATTATGACCGGCAGCATATCCGTCATCCATGCACGGTCGCTGGCTGAGAATGTCAGATTTTTGTCAGACAAAAAGCCATATAACGGTGAGCTGGTAATAACAAACGGGAAGCTGCCTGCTGTGTCATCCCTGGTGGTCAAGGGTGAATCACTTATCCACAGCGCTCCTCTGACTACATTCGCTTTCAGCAGGAGTATACTGAAAGGATACGGGTCATATATTGTGACCTTCTCGCTGCTTCTCTTTGCCTTTTCTACAGCCATCGCCTGGTCATATTACGGCGACAGGGCAACCACATACCTGTTCGGCACAAAATATGTGCTGATATACAGGGTGATATATGTCGCCGCATTCTTTGTCGCCTCGTTCACCGACACCACTATTATCTGGTCTCTATCATACATAGCAATTGTGCTTATGGCAGTACCTAACCTGGTGGGAATACTCCTCCTCAGAAAAGAGATGAAGCAAAGCGTAAAGGATTACTGGCTGACGTTCTCAAAGCAATATCCTAAAGAAAAGATCTCAGCTAAAATGTCAAAACGATTCGGATCATAGTAAAGATCTGTTTGACAGTGCTTTGGCTACATAAACTTTTTTTTACTGCTCCTGAATAAACATTTGAGTTTTTTATCACCTTTAGTGGCTTAAATTTTAAGGGTGAAAATAATCTGATGTATGGGCGGTTTTGATTTCTCAAAAAGAGACTCATTTGGTAGCCGCCTTGGTGTGGTAGCTGCTGCAGCGGGGTCGGCAGTAGGTCTTGGCAATATCTGGAGGTTTCCCTATGTTCTCGGTGAGAACGGTGGGGGAGCTTTCCTGATAATATATCTTGTCATAATGTTTTCCATAGGCATTCCTGTCATGATGTCAGAGCTGATTATTGGCAGGCGGGCACAGCGAAATCCTGTCGGCGCCTTTAAGTCTCTTGCTCCGGGCAAACCCTGGTACCTTGTTGGTACCATGGGTATTATTTCCGCCTTCATGATTCTGGCATTCTATACTGCCGTTGCCGGGTGGACGCTGGAATACATTTACCAGACCCTTATCGGGGGGTTTAGCGGTAAGAGCTCTGCTGACCTGACAGCAATGTTTGAAACATTCAGGGGTGAGTCGCTCCGCCCGGCTCTGTGGTTTTCCATTTTTATGGCGGCCACTGCGGGCATTGTGCTTGGCGGAGTGCGCAAGGGCATTGAGAAATCAACAAAGATCATGATGCCTCTCCTCTTTATTCTGCTGATCATAATGTGTATTAAGTCGCTGACCCTAACGGGTGCAGGCAAGGGAGTGGAGTTCCTTTTCAAGGCCGACTTCTCAAAGATTACGGGCAATACTATTCTCATGGCATTGGGGCAGGTCTTCTTTTCTCTCAGCATAGGTATGGGTACTATCATTACCTACGGATCATACATTCAGAAGGACAATAATCTTGCCACCACCGCTGTGCAGGTTTCGCTGATAGATACACTTGTGGCTGTTCTTGCCGGCATAGCTATCTTTCCCGCGGTGTTTGCCTTTGGTATATCACCACAATCAGGAGAGGCACTTACATTCATAGTGCTTCCGGGTATTTTTCAACAGATGACAGGAGGGATGGTTTTTGCATTCATGTTTTTCCTTCTGCTGGCCCTGGCAGCGTTGACATCGACAATTTCAGTGCTCGAAGTGATTGTTGCTTATTTTTCCGAACAGCTGGGAATGACTCGCAGGATGGCTGTACTTCTGGCAATGCTTTCTATGTTCATCCTCGGGATATCCGCCTCTCTTTCAATGGGAGTGATGAAGAATATCCAGCTTTTCGGTCTTAACATATTTGACCTTTTCAACACCACCACAGCCAACATACTGTTGCCTCTGGGAGGTCTTTTTATAGTATTGTTTCTTGGATGGTTCTTCCCCTCACGGGATACCAGGGATGAACTTTCCAACAGTGGCACGCTGGCTGTCCGCTTTTATCCGCTATACAGATTTATTATCAAATTTGTTGCCCCCATTGCCATCACCATTGTCTTTCTCAACGGAATAGGTCTTCTTAAGATATAAACTCTCACTCGTAACTGCAATGCAAAAGATCAATGACTTTCTGGTAATGCTCGACGGTTATCTTGGTGGGCATGTATGGTTTATGGTGTTGCTTATCGGCACCGGCATTTTTTTTACTATCTATCTTGGCTTTCCGCAGATACGCTATTTCCGGCATGCAATCCGAATCACCAGGGGGAAGTATGATCACTCACATGATATAGGTGATACCTCACACTTCCAGTCGCTTGCCACGGCCCTTTCGGGGACCGTGGGCACAGGGAACATTGCTGGTGTTGCCCTGGCCATTCACCTTGGTGGCCCTGCTGCTCTTTTCTGGATGCTGGTAACTGCTGCCATCGGGATGTGCACCAAGATGGTCGAGGTATCCATATCTCACAAATACAGGGATATCCTCCCTGATGGAACTATCTCCGGTGGGCCGATGTACTATATGAAGAAGAGGCTGAACATAACCACCAAAAACGGCAAAGTGATAAAAACCGGCCTTATTCTCGGAGGATTCTTTGCCGGGGCGACTATTCTCTGCTCTTTTGGTACCGGAAGCCTGCCACAGATAAACAGTATCTCCAATGCTGTCTTCGCCACTTTCGGGATAAAGCATATCATTACGGGCGCTCTCCTCTCTGTTCTTCTGGCGCTGATAATTATAGGAGGCATAAAGAGAATAGCCAAAGTGACCTCGGTTTTGGTACCGTTCATGGCTGTCTTGTATCTGATAGGTTCTCTTATAGTGATCTTCTCCAATTATGAGAATATACTTCCGTCACTGGGTGCTATTTTCTCTGATGCCTTCTCCGGCTCGGCAGCAGCAGGAGGTTTTCTTGGCGCCACCTTCGCCTTCGCAATGAACAGGGGTGTCAACAGAGGGCTCTTCTCAAATGAGTCAGGACAGGGCTCAGCGCCCATAGCACACTCGGCAGCCCGTGCGCCGGAGCCTGTCTCTGAAGGGATGGTTGCACTGCTTGAACCATTCATTGATACTATCATCATCTGTACTCTTACGGGCTTGGTTCTGCTGTCGTCAGGAGCCTGGAACACAAAGACCGGCAACCATTTCCAGGCCACTGATATGCAGTTTGTCAGCGGCACCTTTGATGACAGCAGGAGTGAAGATGTAAAGAAGCTCGGAGATCATCTCAGGGGCACGGAGCCTCTGGCGCTCTTTACCGGGAAGCTGGCAATAGAAAATGGTGTGCTCACAACTGGTGATGTCTCTCTCATACACTCCAGGTCACTTGCTGAAAAAGTGGTCTTTTCGTCCGGCAATACTCCTTATACAGGGACAATAGAAGTGAAGCAGGGAAAGATGGTCAATTCATCTGCCTTCGACGTTTATGGTGAATCGCTTATCCACAGCGCCCCGCTCACATCATTCGCCTTCAGCCGTAGTGCTTTGAAGGGATGGGGGAAATATATTGTAGTATTTGGCCTGTTGCTCTTTGCATTTTCAACAGCCATCTCATGGTCATACTACGGTGACAGGGCAGTGACTTTTCTGGTAGGCCCTGGTTACGTGATATGGTACAGGCTAATCTTTGTCGGAGCTTTCTTCATAGCTTCATTCACCGATACAACAATTGTCTGGTCGCTGTCTTACATTGCCATTGTACTGATGGCAGTGCCCAACCTGATTGGCATTCTTATACTTAGGAAAGAGGTGAAGCAGAGCGTAAAAGATTACTGGCTGACATTCACAAAGCAATATCCCGGGGAAAAGATCTCGGCCAAAATGTCCAAGAGATTTGTAGATTAGCATGTGCTGATCACGGGTCAGTTGCCAAACACGTCAGGGCAGTCATGGGTGATGCTGCCATAGAACCATAAATACTTAAACCCGACGCAAGGGTTACAGGGAGGCCCGTGACATAGTCAACGCCTGAGCTGGTGAGTTCGGAAGGATGATCAGCTCTCTTTAGGCATTTTAGGATAGAGATCCTCAACTCTCACTGTTGTATCTGTTTTCGTGGAAATCTCCACAGCCACTTCATCACCGCGGTTCCTGAAATATAGGATAAAGGCAAATATCGGCATCACCGGTATAATAAGTGATGATGTTAGTGTGGTAAATCCTATATATAGAGGGTTACGTGATAGTTCGAGCATTGAAGAGACCTCTTCGGGATTGGTCAGTGACTTGATGAATGACCCGCTAAAGGGTAGCATGATCAGCGCACTGATGGCCAGAGTGATTACCAGTGTTATAAGAATCACTACCGCCGTCCATCCCAGATTCGGCCAGAGGTTTTTGTGCGCAAGGGTGAATGAGCGCGATATGACGGTGAAGGGATTGCGTGTTTCCATGAGTGTCACTGGCATAGCAAAGAGCATGATGGTAGCAAAATAAAAAATAGCAAACAGTCCGGGCAATACCAGAAGAACCAGTCCAATGGTAGTAGCGACAAAGGCGATTATTATAAAGATGGTCATGGTAATCAGATACGGTATCATTGCTACCAGGCTCCTCTTAAGCACTGCGGGGGCGAAGTCGGCAGCACTCATCGGTTTTTCCATAACCCAGGAATGAAGCAGAACCCCTATCACCAGGGAGATGAGAATCATTAGCATGTATGGCCCGGCCATCCCTTTCATCAGCTCAAGCATCTCAGAGGGATCAGTCGTTGACTGAAGTGCGCCCATATTCATTTTTACTGTAAACAACGATGTGAGCAGTGACATAACCACCGAGATCAGATAAAGCCCGATGAAATATTTTTTATAGAATGACCATAGCATATTCATGGCGCTGTCAATATCGACAGCTCCGATGAGAGGATGATCCTGATAGTTGTTCATTGCAGCAAGATTAGATTAATAAAAAAGTACTCGCCGTAAAATTAGTAAAAAGTCAGTTCAGTATCTCAATCATCTCATTTACGTTAAGATCGCCAAAAGGATTGTTTGCATTGATGAATGCTCCCGCAAGCTTTGATTTTCTGCCCTGCAATTTCTGTATCTTCTCCTCAATGGTCTCGCCGGATATATAACGGTAAACAAAGACTCTTTTTTCCTGTCCTATTCGGTGAGCCCTGCTCAGTGCCTGTATCTCTGCTGCGGGGTTCCACCACGGGTCAAGGATGAAAACATAATCAGCCTCTGTAAGGTTAAGTCCCACGCCTCCGGCCTTGAGCGAGATGAGGAAGACCCTGATGCTGTCATCATTCCTGAAGCTGTCAATCACCTTTCCTCTCTCTCTGGTCGATCCGGTCAGCATGGCATAGCCAATGCCGTTTTCCTTCAGCCATTGAGGAAACAGGTCAAGATGCTTCACAAATGAGGAGAAGATCAAAATCTTGTGCCCTTCCGAAACGACACTCCCGATATTATGCGTTACGGTGTCGAACTTTCCTGACCCTCCCTGGTAGGTCTCGTCGGTCATTATCGGGTGGTTAGCCAGCTGCCTCAGCTTCATCAGTCCCTGCAGCACTATGATGGCCGATCTCTCAATTCCGAAGGATTCGACATTCTCCATGATATAGTTGCGCACAGCTGATTTCTCTCTCTCATAGATGGTTGCCTGTTCTTCTGACATGTCACAGTGGATGGTCTGCTCTGTCACCGGCGGCAGTTCTCTGACCACCATCTCCTTGGTGCGTCTCATTATGAACGGCCTGATCATCTTGCGCAGCCTTTGCTCTTTCTCCTCCTCGAAATTTTGTTCTATGGGTCTGGCAAATTCCCGTTTGAAAAATGTCAGAGAACCAAGCAGTCCGGGATTCACGAAGTTGAGCTGAGTCCAGAGGTCAGTAAGCGAATTTTCAACGGGTGTGCCTGTAAGTACCAGCCTATGGTCGGATCTCAGCCGCATTATAGCCCTGTATATATGTGAGGTTGGATTTTTGATGTGCTGGCTCTCATCAAGGATGGTATAGAAGAAATTCATCGAAGAGAGTAGCTCTATATCCTGTCTCACGGTATGGTAGCTTGATATGATGATGTCATACCCTGAGAAGCCGGTGGAATTCCTCTTTCTGCCTGCGCCGTAATGTATGAGAGTTCTCATGGCAGGGCAGAACCTGGTGATTTCGTTATACCAGTTGTGGCAAAGGGAGGCGGGCACTATGATCAGTGATGTTGCGGGCGCATCTTCGTGCCAGTCACGGCCTATGATTTTTATATGCGGACCGTGATGGCTCTTTTCCCTTTTCTCAATCATCTGTTCCCTGTTCCACATGAGCAGTGCAAGAGTCTGAAGCGTCTTTCCCAGGCCCATGTCATCAGCCAGGCATCCTCCCAGATTATTCATCTGCAGGTAGTAAAGCCAGCTCAGCCCTTCCTTCTGGTAAGGACGCAGCTCTGTCATCAGGCCTGACGGCGGAGACAGTGGTGGCAGCTTTTCGGGCATCACCAGCTTGCCAAGGTTATTGCATATCTCACAATCAGGATCTGAAGCCAGCTCACTTATGATGCCGAAGTGCTGTTTATGGAGCAGCAGGCCGCCGTTATGATCCTGGCCCATCTCAAATAGCCCCCTGTATCGGGAAAACCACTCTTCAGGGAGGAGCGCCACGGTTCCGTCAGGTAGCACATACTCACGCAGGCCTTCAATAATATTTCTCCTGAACCTGGTAAATGGTATTGTGAAAGAGCCTATCTCTACCACAGCCTTAAGATCAAACCAATCATTGACCATATTGTGACTGAGTGTTATCTCAAGAGGGTCAAGGCAGTATGGTTTATCCAGGCTTCCTGTGCGTATAATGAAGCCGGCATCTTCAAGCTTACGCCGGTTATATGAAACAGCCTCAATTAGATCATAAAGAGCACTGCCGTTATCTTCCCTGGCTCCGGGGG
>CAYQNT010000122.1:0-7880 GCA_964418865.1 uncultured Rikenella sp. | reverse complement strand
GACAAAAGTAACGCTTACTCTTAAACATGCAAATTATTTTCTCAAATATTTTATACTACGGCTACAGAAAACGTTTCCCGGGGCAAAACACCACGAAAAACCGGGGCTGTCAAGTAGGATATGCGTAAAATGAAGGGCTGAGAAATAAAAATAGTTAAATTCGCATTGTTAGCGGACCATATGTCAAACCTTGTAATCATACCTACTTTTAACGAGAAGGAGAACATCACTTCTCTCGTTAAAGCCATAACATCTCTGTCCGTTCCATTTGATATACTGGTCATTGACGATAACTCCCCTGACGGAACAGCCTCTCTGGTAAAGGAGATGATGCCTACACATCCAAATCTTTACCTTGTTGAGAGACCGGGCAAAATGGGCCTTGGCAGAGCATATATAGCCGGATTTGAATGGGCACTGCAGAGAGACTACAGCTACATTTGCGAGATGGATGCCGACTTCTCTCACAACCCGCAAGACCTCATCAGACTATGGGATGCCTGTGAGAATGGCGGCGCTGACCTCTCTATCGGATCAAGATACATCTCAGGGGTGAATGTGGTTAACTGGCCAATGGGAAGGGTACTGATGTCCTATATAGCCTCGATGTATGTGAGGATGATCACAGGCATGAAGATCATGGATACTACCGCCGGCTTCAAATGCTACCGTCGCGAAGTGCTCCTGAATATTAATCCGGGGCACATACGCCTGATAGGCTACGGCTTTCAGATAGAGATGAAGTTCAGGGCATGGCAGCTTGACTATAAGATAGTTGAAGTGCCTATCATATTCACCGACCGGAAGGCAGGCACCTCCAAAATGTCTGGAAGCATCTTCGGGGAGGCAATGTGGGGCGTGCTTCGCATGAAGCTGACAAGCATCTTCAGGAAACCGCACAGGATTGTAACCTGATCTGCTGACGATGCCTCAAGAAATAGAAAACATTATCATTATACGTAATGCCCTGCTTATCAATGAAGAGAGCAGGAGATTGGCTGACGTTGTCATCTCAGGAGACCGCATAGCGGAGATACTCATGCCCTGCACTGCTACCGGTGGGCCGGGGGCAGTAGTCATTGATGCCGAAGGTCAATGGCTCATGCCTGGCATTATTGACGATCATGTACATTTCCGTGAGCCGGGACTAACGCATAAGGGTGACATAGCCAGTGAGAGCGCTGCCGCTGCTGCCGGCGGGGTTACATCGTTCATGGAGATGCCCAATACCGTTCCCCGGACAGTGACCATAGAAGACTGGAACAGGAAGAACGATCTTGCAGCTGCGAAGTCAGTAATAAACTACTCATTTTATCTTGGTGCCACCGACAGTAACATTGATGAGCTGCTCAGGGCCGACCTTGGGCGTGTTCCCGGCATAAAGCTCTTTCTGGGAGCTTCCACCGGCAATATGCTTGTCAGTGACGAGCAGTCACTTGATGCTATATTCCGCATACATGGTCTTCCCGTGGCATGCCACTGTGAGGATGAGAATATGATAAGGGCCAACATCTCTGCATACAGGGAGACTTACGGTGATGATATCGACCCTTGCTTCCACCCGCTCATCAGGAGTCGCGAGGCATGCATGGTATCTTCATCTGCTGCCATTGACCGTGCCCGCAGGACAGGCACCAGGCTGCACCTGCTGCATCTCTCCACGGCGGAAGAGACAACCCTGCTGACCCCCGGCCATGACCCCGCAGGTAAAAAGATCACTGCTGAGGCCTGCGTCCATCATCTCTGGTTTGATGACACAGCCTACGCTGATAAGGGAAACCTTATAAAGTGGAATCCACCTGTAAGAGGTGCCTCGGACAGAGAGGCCCTGGTAAAGGCAGTCAGGGAGGGGCTGATTGATGTTATTGCTACCGATCATGCTCCGCACACCATAAGCGAAAAGAGAGAACCATACTTCAGCGCCCCGTCAGGCGGACCTACAGTGCAGCACTCTCTTGTGATGATGCTGGAGCTGTGCCATCGCGGGGAGCTTACTCCTGAGCTGGTTGTGAGAAAGATGTGCCATAACCCTGCTATCATCTTCGGCGTCAGCGAACGTGGTTTTATAAGAACAGGGTATAAAGCCGATCTGGTGATTGTTGACCCCAATTCTCCCTGGACAGTAACCAGCGACAACTTATTGTATAAGTGCGGCTGGTCACCCCTGGAAGGCACTACCTTTCAGAGCCGCGTGACAACGACCATTGTAAACGGCTTGCCTGTTGTCACCGGGGGCCGTCTGACAGGAGGCAGGGCGCCTGAGATGCTCCGTTTTAAACGATAATAAACAGACGACATGAGAAAGAGTATACTACTCATGATGATAATGATAATGCTCATCACTGCCTGCAGACAAAACAGCAGTAAAAAAGTGGTGATCACTCCTCCTGTCACGGAAGAGATTCCGGCAGGCGCGGGCCTTATTGCCAGCGACAAAGTCGCGGAGGAGATTCCGGCAGGCGCGGTTCTTATTGCCAGCGACATAGTCACGGAAGTGACAATCAGACCTGACCCTGAAGGCGATCCGTGGGAGATTGAGAAAGTAGCAGGCTACCAGGGTAATGCAATGATTGATAATATCTTCGGGCAGATATATGACGGTACCCTTACCGTTTATGATTATCACAACGGACTGGCGCTGAGAGCCAGCGATGTAAAGAAGATAGAAAAGGAGTTTAACAATGACAGAACAAAAATAGGCAAGCTCTCCTTTACAGAAGACTGGTACTACTTCCCCGCTACTAACAGCCTGCACAAGAGGGCAAAGTCAGTGACCTTCGGGTATGAGCGATACAATAATCTCGGGAAGGTATACGCATACAGTGCAGCATTTAAAGCAGACTTAAACTGATTTCGATCTAAACCAAAACATCATCATTATGTCAAGCTATGATATAACCAGCCTGAATGACTTCATCATCAAAAAACAGAAAGACTTCCTCTATGCCCGCGGCGAGCTCTCCAGCCTGCTGCATCATATAGGCACTGCGGCCAAGATGGTCAACGCAAAAATACGCAAAGCGGGGCTGGTAGAAATACTGGGAAAGTCAGGCATCGAGAATATACAGGGTGAGGTACAGCAGAAGCTTGACCGTTATGCCGACGAAGTATTCATAGATGCGCTGAAGTCGTCAGGCGAATGCTGCGGAGTGGCCTCGGAGGAGAACCAGAATGAAGTCATCTTCACGGGGGAGTTTGCCAAAAGGGGTAAGTATGTTGTCTGTATGGACCCTCTTGACGGATCATCAAACATTGATGTCAATGTCTCGGTTGGTACAATCTTCTCCATATACCGTCGTATTACAGAGCGTGATGAAGAGCCGGGTATAATCGACTTCCTCCAGGAGGGCAGCAAACAGGTCGCTGCCGGCTATGTCATCTATGGCTCCTCAACAATGCTTGTCTATACAACCGGCAACGGCGTCAACGGCTTTACTCTTGATCCGACCATAGGCGAATTCTGCCTCTCTCATCCCAACATGAAGACGCCTGATATTGGAAAGATATATTCGATCAATGAGGGTAACTACATCAAATTCCCTGAGGGTGTAAAAAAATATATCAAATACTGCCAGGAGAATGATCCTGCCTCCGGGCGTCCCTATATGTTAAGGTACATAGGGTCTCTGGTCTCTGATGTCCACAGAAACATGCTTACCGGAGGTATCTTCCTCTATCCTGAGTCAGTCACCTACCCTTCGGGGAAGCTGAGACTGGTTTATGAATGCAACCCTATAGCCTTCATCATAGAGCAGGCCAGGGGAGTAGCCACTGACGGCACCAGGCGGATAATGAACCTCACCCCGGAGGCGCTGCACCAGAGAACTCCCTTTTACTGCGGCTCAGCGGAGATGATCGGAAAGCTCGTTGGGATGTGCTGTTAATCACACCCCCATCCCCCTTCGGGTATCTTTTTCGTTGCGTTGACCGCCGGCTTTGTTAATTTTGCATCTTCAGAGACAATTAATGGTCAGCACCATCTTTAGAGACATATACCGGCAGCACCCCTCTTTCAACCAGCTGGAGGCGCTTCTGGCCAGTGACACCAATGAGCCTGTGATGATTCACGGCCTGACAGGCTCATCACGTACGGTGGTGATGGCCGGCGCCCTGTCACAGCAGCCCACAACACACCTGGTCATGCTCCCTGAGAAGGAAGATGCGGCCTACTTCTACAATGACCTGACATCAATCATGGGTGACGATAACATCTTCTTCTTCCCCGGCACCTATAAGAGATCAGTGATGTATGATCAGACCGAGCCCGCAAACATCATCCTCAGGGCTGAGGTACTGAACTTCCTGATCTCGGGACGGCGAAAATGCATTATCGTTACATACCCCGAGTCGGTCATGGAGAAGGTAGTGAGCAAGACTAACCTGAAGAAGAACACTTTTACGATAAACAAGGGGGCAAAACTCTCCATTGAATTTCTTGAAGAGGTGCTGCGCGAATACAATTTCAAACGGACTGAATTCGTCTATGAACCAGGACAGTATTCAGTCAGGGGCAGCATCACCGATCTCTTTTCATATTCGGCAGACAAGCCCTACCGTATCGACTTCTTCGGTGAGGAGGTTGACTCTATCCGCTCTTTTAATCCTGATGACCAGCTCTCGCTCCTTCTCTACAATGAGATACAGGTGATACCTAACATACAGGAGCTTGCCTTTCATGAAGAGACTGCCAGTATTATTGATTTTATCCCACCCTCCTCTATTATCTGGAGTGATAATTTCGACTATATCATTGAGAAGACTGACAACATATGGTCACAGGCGCGCACACGCAGCTCGCGTGGCGAGATTGCCGACAGGCGTGACCTGATCATCACCGGAAATCGTCTGAATGAGCTCTGTGCTCATCACCGGCAGGTCTTTTTCGGCCGGGGCCGGCATTCCGGGGAAGCAGTGAACCTGGAATTCCGTACGGAGCCACAGCCTGCATTCAATAAGAATTTCAGGCTGCTGACATCCAAGCTCATCTCCAACGTTAATGAGGGCTACCGTAACTTTATCATCTCCGAAAGCGAGATACAGGAACAGCGCCTGAAAGATATCTTTGCCGAGACTGATCCGTCAGCCGTCTTCACCCCCCTCCTGCTCAATCTTCATCAGGGCTTTACCGATCACGACCTGAAGATTGCCGTATATACTGATCATCAGATCTTTGACCGTTACCATAAGTTTAAGATCAAAGGGTTCTTCACCCGTCGTGACAGCATGACTGTCAGGGAGCTTACTGACCTCAACCCCGGCGATTATGTTGTGCACATAGATCACGGTATAGGACGCTTTGGAGGGCTTGAGAAGATGGAGGTCAACGGCCGCATGCAGGAGGCAATAAAGCTCTTCTTCAAGGATAATGACATACTGTTCATAGGCATTCACGCCCTTCACCGCATCTCAAAATATAAAGGTAAGGATGACACGCCACCACGTATCAGTAAGCTGGGTACCGGGGCATGGCAGAAGATGAAGCAGGCCACCAAGAAAAAAGTTAAGGACATAGCCCGTGACCTGATAAAGCTTTACGCCATGCGCAAGGCGTCGGGGGGATTTGCATACTCACCTGACTCCTATCTTCAGCGTGAGCTGGAGGCGTCATTCATATGGGAAGATACTCCTGACCAGCTAGCCAGCACCATCGCTGTCAAAGAAGACATGGAAGCGCCTGTGCCAATGGATCGTCTTGTCTGTGGTGATGTCGGCTTCGGGAAGACAGAGGTAGCTATCAGGGCTGCCTTCAAGGCAGCCACTGACGGCAAACAGACTGCCATACTTGTGCCTACAACCATCCTGGCTCTGCAGCACTACAAGACCTTCAGCTCTAGGCTTGAGAACTTCCCGTGTCGTGTCGATTATATAAGCAGGCACAGAAAGCCTTCCGAGCAGAAGAAAATACTCAAGCAGCTTCAGGATGGTGAGATAGATATTATCGTCGGAACACATAAGCTTACCAACAAGGATATTAAATTCAAGGATCTGGGCCTGCTGATAATAGATGAAGAGCAGCGGTTCGGCGTAGCCGTTAAGGAGCGGCTCAAGACCCTGAGAGCGGGTGTTGACACGCTGACGCTCACGGCCACCCCGATACCACGTACCCTGCAGTTCTCACTTATGGGTGCCCGTGACCTGTCTGTGATCAGCACTCCTCCGCCCAACAGGATGCCTATCATTACTGAGCTGCACGGCTTTAATGAAGAGATACTCCGTGAGGGTATAGTATATGAGGTAAGCCGAAACGGCCAGGTATTCTTCATCCATAACAAAATTGTCAACATCATGGAGATGAGGAACACCATATTAAACATATGTCCGGAGGTAAAGATTGCTGTTGTGCACGGGCGCATGGAGGGTGAAGAGATAGAAAACGTGATGACTGACTTCATCAGGGGCGACTATGATGTGTTGCTTGCGACCACCATCATAGAGTCAGGCCTTGACATACCTAACGCCAATACCATCTTCATAAATGAGGCCCATACCTTCGGGCTCTCTGAACTGCATCAGTTGCGCGGAAGAGTGGGGCGCTCAAACAAGAAGGCATTCTGCTACCTACTCGCCCCCCCGACCGCTGTGCTTACGGGTGAAGCTCGAAGGAGGCTCAGGGCAATAGAGGAAAACTATGAACTCGGAAGTGGTTTTAATATAGCCCTTCAGGATCTCGACATACGTGGCGCCGGCAACCTGCTGGGAGGTGAACAGAGCGGCTTCATCGCTGATGTGGGATATGAGACCTATCAAAAGATACTTGACGAAGCTGTCAGAGAGCTCAGGGAAGAGGAATTCGCAGATCTCTTCCCGGGCAAATCAGAGACAAAAGAGACAAAGGAGGCAGAACCTGATGAAAGATCAAAGCCGTTTGTGACCGACGTCACTGTGGAGACTGACCTGGAGATCATGTTCCCTGATGACTATGTCTCAAACATACCGGAGCGTATCAGGCTCTACAAGGAGCTCAATGACATTAAAAATGAGACCGCGCTTAAAGCCTATGAATCACATCTTACCGACCGGTTTGGATCACTGCCGCCACCAGCGGTAGCCTTGCTGGAGCTTGTCAGACTCAAATGGGCAGCCTCACAGACAGGAATTGAGAAGGTGATACTAAAAAATAACATACTGATTGCTAACTTTGTGATTGACCAGTCGTCACAATTCTACCGCAGTACCCTGTTTATCTCTGTGATGAATTACGTGAACAAGAGACAGGGCAACATGATAATGAAGCAGAACAACAACAAGCTCAGCCTTACAGTGAAGAATGTGACTTCTGTAGGCCAGGCAATAAAGCTCCTCACAGGGATTATCTCATATCATGAATCAAACACAGGACTGAAGGCGAACTGATGAATTTGATAATTGACATCGGGAATACGGCTGTCAAGGCGGCTCTCACACAAGAGGGCGTGATAGTCAGGAAGGAGCAGCTTGTTTCGGCAGATCATGAACATATTATGAGGTTCATAGGGAGCAGTGTCCTGAGAGGAGCCATTGTCTCAAGTGTAAACAGCGACCCTTCTCCGCTGCTGGCTTTGCTGTCGGGTATGACAGCCAGGGTGCATCACCTGACCTTCAGGTCAAGGTTTCCCTTCGCTATTGATTATGCCACCCCTGAGACATTGGGTGTTGACCGTCTGGCAGCCGCTGCAGGGGCGCATTTCCACTATCCGCAATCAGATCTGCTGGTCATTGATGCCGGCAGCGCCCTGACCGTTGACCTGGTATCCGAAGAGGCATACCGTGGCGGAAGCATCTCACCGGGTCTGTCAATGAGATTCCGGGCTCTGCATGAGTTTACCGGAAGACTGCCCCTGGTGACAAAGAAGAGTGACTTCTCCTTTCCCGGCAAGACAACCGAAGATGCCATAGCGGGC
>CAYQNT010000121.1:0-7997 GCA_964418865.1 uncultured Rikenella sp. | reverse complement strand
ATGAAAGCCTGCTATTTTTTCATCCAGACCATAAATGTCGGCGTTCTGTCAGCAGGAGGCTCGGCAACATTCCTGTTAGCCCTCAAGAAATAAGGAATGGCAGTAAGCGGAGTTCCATCAGCCCATGTGCCCTTAATGGCCACAATACCGTTGAACATATCAGGATCCCACAGTGCTTTGAAGGTGCCTGCGCCAACCGCCTGGTTAATGTCAGGCTGGTCTGCTTTTTCCACATTATAGATGAGCGGGCCATAACGTAATGCAATGCGACCTCTGTCTGCTTCAATTTTTTGATCAGCAGTAATCTCCTGTATCTCAAGAGGTACTACAAAATCAATCTTATCGCCCTTCTTCCACTCACGTGTGATAGCAACATAACCCTTCTCAATCTTCATCGGCACAGGTGTGCCGTTTATTGACAATGATTTGAGTGTATTGACTGCCGGCACCGAGGTATAAAGCTCACTGGTGTTACGGTCCGGAACACGCACATAGATAGTGAATGACTTGTTCTGCTTCGGATTAACGGTTATTGAAACATCACCTTTCCACGGATAGTCAGTCTTCTGTACCATTTCAACATCAGTACCGGCGACCCTCTCCACATTTATGGTACTGCCAATATAAAGATTTACATAGATCCCGTCATCACTTTTCACATAGGTCCATGTAGGTATCATAAGCAGTGTGCGCGGGATGTTGCCTACGCAACACGGACATACATGCCATGCATCACGCGTTGATGATGAGGCCAGAGGATTTGTATAGTAAAAATGTTTACCCTCAAAGTCAATGGAACCGAGAAGTGCATTGTACATAGTCTCCTCATACAGGTCAGCATACTTTGCATCATGATATGCAATATTCATTTTATACTGGAAGAAAATGAGGCCGCAGCTCGAGCAAGATTCGCAATAAGCATTGTTGCGAAGTGAATAGTTCGGCCCGAATCCTTCTGATGTCTCACCGCTACCAACACCGCCTGTCACATAGTATTTTTTATTTACCATATTATCCCACAATGACATGACTGCACTCTGGTAATCAATGTCTCCGGTTTCGGCGGCCACATCTGCCATTCCCGAATATGTATAAACAGCCCTTACAGCATGTCCAACAGCTTCATACTGCTGCTGAACAGGAACGTGGCTCTGGTCATATTCGCTACCGTTAGCACGGTTGTCAAGGAGAAATTTTGCGAGCGAAATATAGCTGTCTCCCTTGCCGTTTCCTTCCATGTCATTTACAAAGCGGCCAAAGCGAACAAGCGCCTGCTCCATCTCCTGGTGGCCGTCAAACCAATATAACTTGCCTGGTCCGATATTGGCAACCCAGCAGTCTGAGAGTTTTTTGGCTGCATCATAAAGTCTCCTGTCTTTCCCTTCAGTGAGAGTGTAGTGATTAATTGCCGATTCAATAAAATAACCAGCCACGTAACCTTCATGATTACCTCTTGCCTCCGGCGTCCATCTTCCTTTCCACCGCGTTGTGTCGCGTAGGGTGAATGCCGTCTGCAGGTAACCGTCAGGCTCCTGTGCAGCAAGAATGATAGGTATCCATTTCTCAAGGGTCACCTTCATTTTTTTCTGGGCAGCAATTATCTCAGGGTCTCCCTGGGGATCAACCATCAGGGCAATACAAATTGATTCAACAGTCTGATGTACCCATGCATTTGAGAAGACATATCCGAGATGTTTGCCGTGGGCCTCACCGCGGATTGCCTTTGCAGCTTCAATAAAGTTGTCTAGACCGCCTTCTCCGGAGGTAAGGTCAGTGCGTTCAATCTGAGCAACACAATAAGGTATCCAGCTGGTGATGAGAGATTTTGCCTTTTCATTCCACAAAGGATTATCAATCTTGTATCTTTTTGTATATACTACGTCAAGTCTTTTATCTTTTGGAGGGAAGGCCAGTTTTACATTTAGCGAAGATGATGATTTCATCTTGCCAGCCTGCGAAGAGAGAGTAATTACATAATCGCCCGGAACTGTAAATAAAGCGCTAGTCTCCAGTGCAGTGGGATCAGCGAAGGTAACTTTGCCGGGACCAGCAGCCTTCCATACTGTGTTTTTCAAAGGATCGACAGATTTTATGTTACCTGAAAGGTAAGTCTTCCCTCCAACCATCACAACACGGTCGCCGCCTGCGGTTACCACCGGAGCTACTGCAGGTGAATTCAAAGTTTTAAATACTTGCCATTCAAGGATGTTTCCTGAGAAACGGTCCACAGAATCAACTTCAAGCCTGAGCTTAGTTGTTGTGACCTCATTAAAACTTGTGTTATTATACTGATCATTTACCAGGCCCAGGCCTGAGGCCTCCTTAACGGGAACAAATTCTTCTCCATCCCAGTATTTGAGATTATAAGCCTGTGGAAGTTTTACAAGATTGTCAAAATTATACCAGTAAACAGCCACTTCATCAATTGTCACCGGACTGGCCCAGTCATACTGGTACCACTGTGAGGTCAGATGGGAAGGTCTGTTGGCATTTCCCTGCTGTGGCCGGGTCATGTATTGCCTCATCTGATCAGTTACACTGTTCGGTGTAAGACCATCATTAAGTGTCTCTATCTGGGCTCCGCCCCTTCCTGAACCGCTAATGGTAGCAAGTACAGCTACATTGGCTTTTTCAGTTTTAGCTTTCTGGACATTACAGGAAGTCATCATTGACAACCCCAGAAAAGCCACTAATAAAAGGATTAAAATACTGGCGTTTTTCATTTCACAGTTGGTTTTAATTGATACATATTTAATAATCATCGATCTAAATTGAAAACAAAAATATTTATGCTGACAGGCTTTATTTTGAGGGTCTTACCCTGCGGCAGAGCAACTGGTCCTTCAATCTTAACCTTTTCAGGCTGTCCCGGTTCATTGAATGCCATATCATCAGGAGCTGTCACCTGCCACAGTTCTCCTTCTCCGCTTATGGAACCATTCAAAACATCAACGGGCAAACTAACTTCCTTCATAGTCGGATTTATAACTGAAACAGTAAGCTTATCCTTTGATGCGCTAATTGTGGCAGCAATATCAAGAGGCCTGGTCTCGCCGGTTATAGTAACAGGAATAGTGCCGAAGACCTCTCGGTAAAGCTTAAGTACCTGCCCTGTTGCAGCAAAGACTGAACTGGTGGTGTTTGTTTTAATGCACCCTATGACATTGACTGTCTGGGCATAATTTGCCATGAAGATTATGTCACTCTGCCTTGAGTACTCATTAAGTCCGGCAGCAATACCGAGTGCATCACGCATGAAGTACCTGGTGCCCAGTTCGCCGTAAATGTGGGGTCCGTACCAGTAATTCCATTCGTCCATACATATTCTTATGTCTTTACCCTGAAGTGCAGGTATTTCCTTCCGGTACTGCCTGTGTGCATCTGCCTTTTCACGAATGGCATCAGGTATCTGCTTAACATGTGTCATAAGTCCTCCTCCATGCCAGTCCTGACGGTAAAAATGCTCGCTTATAAGATCCATACTCTCAGAGCAGTTGGCAAGCACCATGCGGTCCCAGTCTCCCAGATCGCCAACGGCGATAAGTTTAATAGAAGGGTCAACGCTTCTCATTGCATTGGCAAATGCATTGTGTTTTTTGACAAAATCATCAGTTGTCATATGCCCCAGTTGCCAGTCGCCATACATCTCATTACCAATTGACCACCATTTTACATTCCATGGTTCAGCATGACCGTTAGATGCTCTAATTATGCCCATAGGTGTCTCACTGCCTCCATTGCAGTATTCAACTTCCTGCTGTGCCTGTTTCGAGTCCCCCAATCCTGCGTTGACAGCTATATAAGGCTCAGTACCAAGAATTTTGCAGAAAGTCATGAATTCATGAATGCCAACATCATTATGCTCAATACCCTGCCATGCCGGGTTCTTTCTCGGTGGCCGTTTATCACGGTCGCCGATACCATCTTTCCAGTCGTACCCACTGACGAAGTTTCCCCCGGGCCAGCGGTAAACAGGTGAATTCAATTCAAGCAGCAGCGCAATTACATCTGAGCGAAATCCTTCTATATTATCTGAAGGCATCAGACTTACAGTGCCAATCCAGACCTTTCCGTTTCCGGAAGGTTTAATTTCCAGAGAGGCATTGTGTGTCAGCTCTCCTGAGTGAAATGCAATAGGGTATGATTTGTAATTCTCTGTCAGGTGTGTCAGAGTAACAGTCTCTGCCTTATCAGACCAGCTGAGAATTATATTAACCTCTTTAATCCCGGGCGAAGCTTTTAGCATAATGTGTCCGGTATAATCGAGGTCAGATTTCAGTCCAAGTCCTGACTGCATAAGCGAGACGGAATTTTCGTTCTCCAAGGTAAGGACCGGCGTTTGCACTCCGACAAAAGGAGCCGTTTTATCAACGGCAAAAAGCTCTTTGTTACCGTTGATCTGCCACGGAGACTCCTTGTCTCCTGGTGTGTACCAGAATTTACGGTCTTCAAGCATCTCTGCCCAGATTCCCCCATAAATGCATTTCCCAAGGTGTTCAATAAACTGGCCGTAGATGTACTCTGACATCGGTTCTTTCGTGGTTGAGAGATCGATTGAAACAGCTGTTGAAAATACGTCAGAGGAAATAAGTTCAAGGCTTAGATCGTCAAACCAGGCTCTTCCTGAAGCCACTCCGGCAACATTCATGAGGCATGAAAGAACAGAGGAGTCATCATTACCGGTTTCGAATTCAAATTCAAGTTTTGTCCAGTCATTTGTGCCCGTAAGACCCGGGTAATCAATCTTGAAAGCGTCGAATCTGAATCCTGCGCCATTGCCCTGTGATACTACCAGATTTTCAGTTTTCACCCAGCCGGTAAATCTGTATTTTGACCACGGTTTTAGGGCTACTTTTGTGAGCCATCTACCTGCTGCCGGCCTGTCCGAGAAGAGCGTAAGACTTCTCTTCCCTTCATGGCTGACGAAGTCATAGAAGGCGGTCACCTCTCTTGACCGTGTCTCGGAGGACCAATCCTGAACTACTGTCAACGTGGCTTCTTCAAATGATGAATTCGGTATTGCTGTCTTTTTTTTCGTAAGCTCTCCGTTCTGACAGGCAGTGAGCAATACTATTATAACTAACAGATAGTTAATGGATCTCATGATTCTTTTCATCTGTTATTAGGTGTTTAATTTACACTTATTCAATTTCTTAAATGTACGATTTAACCGTATAAAAAGCAATTTTATTTAAGACTCTAGATGTTATATTGTGTTTAAAATTTGAATCCCCTGGTTAAAACGCGAAAGGCTGCTAAAAGAAATCTTAAAGTTCAGAGTAAAGGTGCTTCCAGCATGTTGAGCAGATTAACAATAGTATTAATCAGTGTTCCCTTTACTTTTTGGTATTAATAATAATTACACCATTAGAGCCTCGTGATCCGTAATAGGATGCTGCAGCGTCTTTAAGAACATCGATTGATTTAATGTTTACGGGGTCAACAGAAGAAATATTATCAACAGGCACACCATCAACAATATACAAAGGTTCTGATGACAGAGTCAGAGAGTTTGTTCCCCTGATCTGAATAGAGGGGCCTGCAGGAGTATTAATGACATCCACCCCGGGAAACCTGCCACGAATCAGATCATAAATGTTTGAAAAGTTTGAGTATTCACTGTTCTCCTGCTGCAGGTTTGACACGGCAAAAACAAGGTCTTCTTTTTTTACGTAACCGTTACCTATCGCAACAAGCAGGTCTTTATCCCTTCCTTTAAAAATCAGGTTAATCTTAACTGTATCTGTACCGGTGGGTTTGAATAAAAACTGATTAAACCCTTCCGCCTTAAATGTGACAATATCACCTTTTTCAACTTGCAGCTTAAAATTTCCAAGAGTATCAGTTACTGTTTCACGTTTTGATTTCTTAGCCAATATTGTGACATTCCTCATCGGGTATTTGTTAAAACATTTTACTGTTCCGTACAGAGTAAGTTCCTGAGCGGGAGCATAAGTGACTATCAGCAGTGAAAAGACTAAAAGGAATATTTTATTTTGTATCATTTCAGGGATTTTAATAAAGAGGGTGCAGATGTTAAAACACTGCACCCTCAATCAACCAATTAACCCAAAACCAATAAATTATCAGGTATAACTATTCAGCAGTATTGTTAATAACTTGGATTCTGTTTTAGGTTCGGATTCTTGTTTATTTCAGTCTGCGGTATTGGGAAGATAGCCTTCTCAATGCTTGTTGGCCTGTGGTTCATCCATGTTTTGGTATGGAATACCCCGAACCTGATAATGTCGGCTCGTCTGCGGCCTTCAGCAGCAAACTCCCAACCCAGTTCATCCAGGAATCTGCCGTACTGAATATCAGCGCCTCCTTCTGCCTCAGTAACCAATCCGTTAACTATGAAGCCATAGTTGTATGAGCTACCCATAAGAAGATCAGCTCCGGTTACTGTTGCTTTTGCAGGGGCGGCTCTGAAATTTCTCTGCCTCACTTCTGTGACAATGGTGGCCGCATCATCCTCAAGACCGGTACGAAGAAGACACTCAGCTTTCATCATAAGAACATCAGCATATCTGAAGACGACATAATCATTACTAAGGGCGGCCTTGGCTCCTATCTTGATCTCATATTTTCCAATACGATAGCCCTCGTTTGAACCTGCCAGATCAATATCCTTGACAAAATTGACGTAATTAATTACCAGATTACCATTGTCCGGATTGTATTGCGGTCCCTGTATCCAGGTGTCTTTCAACCTCTGGTCATCTGCATCATAAGTGTCAATCCACTGCGGAACAGCGCAATTGCCACCCCATGGCTGTGCTTCCATCTTAAATACCAAACGGCTTAGAGGATCAAGAGTCTTCATATGTATCTGCCATTCCGTGGCTTTTGTTTCATCATAAGGAACAGCAAAAATTATTTCTTTTGAATTCTCGTTCAGGGTTTTAAATACATCACGGTAATAAGTTTCAAGCTGGTACTTTGTACTTGTGATGATATCATTACATTGTCCGATAGCGAGAGCCCACTGCGGTGTACCGGTATAAACACCGGCGTTCAGATATACCCTTGCAAGAGTTGCTTTGGCTGCCCATTTATTGAAGCGTCCGTAGGTAGCCTTGTCAACGTTCTCACTGAGAAGTGGAATGGTTGCCAGTAATTCACTTACCACAAAATCATAAACTTGCTTTCTGGTTGACTGTTTGGGCAGTTCAAGTTCCTTGAAATCAGTCACTATAGGAACATTGCCATGTGAATCCAACAAAACCGAATAAAAGTAAGCCCTTGCAGCTTTCAGCTCGGCAATAAGGTTTTCTTTACCTGTTGTCATAGGGATCTCCCCTGATTCAATCTGGTAGATCACCCTGTTTGCAGTATTGATTCCCCGGTAGCAGCTATTCCAGAGGTTCCGAGGCTGATCCTGAGTTGGGGTCCATGTGTGTTTATGCATGCGTTGATAAGTGCCTCCGTCATACCATCCGTTAGGACGTGCAGGAGTTACAATCTGATCAGCAGACTCTTCCTGGGCGTCAAAATTACCCTGCCATCCGGCCATCATACCACGCATTCCGCTGTATACCGGAGCTATAATATAAGGAATGTCTTTCTCCGCAGGAATAAACTGTTCAGCCAGAAGCTCGGAATATACTGTCTCGGAGAGGTCAGTGCATGAACTGGCAACCACAGCGATAAGGATTACCAGCGCAAATGCATATTTATTTAAATGCTTTTTCATTGTTATCATTTTTTAGCGTTAGAAAGTAACATTGACTCCAAGGGTGAATGTTCTGGTAGTTGGGTACTTGTCCCTTTCATCATTACCCGGGTTAAGTCCTATGCGGTTTACTTCCGGATCTATCCCTTTATATCCTGTAAGTGTATAGAGGTTAAGACCGGAGGCATAGATGCGCGCATTCTTGATAACATTTTTATTCTTGAGGTCAAAAGTGTAACCAAGTGTCACGTTATCAATCTTCCAATAGTCGCCATTCTCAATATAGTAGCTGACATATGCAAGGTCATAGGTAAGCCTGGCC
>CAYQNT010000120.1:5473-8049 GCA_964418865.1 uncultured Rikenella sp. | reverse complement strand
CGCGGGACTCTTCAGACATGATCTCAGGTATGGATGGTATTAGACTGGCCCGACGAATACCTCTCTGCAAGATATTCTTCAAGATGCCTGTTCCCGGCAGGCATAATCACAGAATGTTTCTCTCCTGAGAGAATAGTCTTCAGCCTCTCAGGCATCTCAACCGTTCTTCCGATAACCGGCTCCACTGTGTCTGTGAACTTCGCCGGATGTGCTGTCTCAACGAAGATACCTGTGTCGCCGGGGTGCGCATCCAGATAACTGTCAAGTCCCAGGCTTGCTATTGCGCCATGGGGATCAAGAACATACCCTGTTCTTTCATATTCCTCACGTATGTGACGCCTGATCTGATCATCATCAAACCAGTAACCAGATACCCCCGCGGTGATTGTCATAAAGTCATTTTCAAATATCTGTCTGAGCCTGTCGAAGTTACTCGGGTTGCCCACATCCATGGCATTGGCAATTGTTTGACGGCTGGCAGCAGGTGAGTAAACGCCTGTTTCAAGATAATCAGGCACCACCTTGTTCAGGTTGGTTGCCGCCACAAGATGCCGTATGTTAAGTCCTGACCGCCATGCCATTGCTGCAGCAGTAATGTTCCCAAAGTTGCCGCTGGGCACGGAGATGACTTTCCCGCTGCCGGCCTGTCCGAGTGCATAGTAATAATAAAATGTCTGAGGTATCAGCCGTGCAATGTTGATAGAGTTTGCCGAGGTAAGTCTTATCCTCCCGCCGGTATTAAAAGATGTGAGTGCACTCTTTACCATTGCCTGGCAGTCGTCGAAAGTACCAGACACCTCCAGGGCTGTGATATTCCGCCCCAGTGCTGTGAGTTGCTTCTCCTGCAGCAGGCTTACCTTCCCGGCGGGATATAATATAATGATATCCACGTTCTCCACTCCAAGGAAGCTTGAGGCAATTGCCCCGCCAGTATCTCCCGAGGTAGCTACCAGTACCACTGTTCTCAGGTGGTCCTGCGCAGAAAAATACCTGAAGCAGCCTGCCATGAACCGTGCTCCGAAATCCTTAAATGCTGCTGTAGGGCCATGGAAGAGCTCAAGCACCTGTTTCCGTTCATCTATCTGTCTAAGGATGACCGGGAAATCAAATGCCTCTTCGCAGATACGCTGCAGCTCCGGCAGCGGGATATCCTCTCCGGTGTACCGGGCTCCTACCTCAATAGCTATCTCAGGGAGTGACAGGTTGGGCAGGCGCCTGAAGAAGTCGGGCTCCATGACAGGTAAATATTCGGGCATGAATAACCCCATGTCGGGTGAGATACCCATCAGGACTGCCTCTTTGAAGCCTGTAGTGATATCCGGATTTTTGAGGTTATAGTATCGCATAGCTGGCCTCATTTCTTTTTACTGACAAAACTGCGCGCCTGAGGTGCTGACAGGTGAAAGGTAAGCATCAAATTCCATAGCAGCTGAGAACATTTTATCTTACTGACATATCTGTGCGCCTGTAGTGCTGACAGGAGAAAGATAAGCATCAAATCCGATCGTGGCTGATCGCATCACCTCGCTCATACCCTGAAGCACGGCCGCGGCAGCCTCTTCTCCTCTGCATAGTGCAAATACCGAAGGCCCTGATCCTGAGATACCTGCGCCAAGTGCTCCGGAGGCCAGGGCGCTCTTTTTCAGCTCGCTAAAGCGCGGTATGAGCCCGGCGCGTTTCGGTTCTGCCACATAATCAACCAGCGACCGGCCTATGAGGTCATAATCTTCACTGTACAGCCCTGCTACCAGTCCGCCCAGGTTACCCCACTGCCGGACTGCCGTCGAAAGGGGGAGATTACTGTCAAGCAATCCTCTGGCCACGGATGTCTTTATTTCAGTTTCCGGATGAATCACCACACAAAACAGTTCCCGCGGGATATGAATCTGTACAATATCAAGGGGCTCATAACTACGTATCAGTGTGATGCCGCCGCAGATGGCAGGTGCAGCATTATCCGCATGAGGAGCACCCGAAGCCAGCCGTTCGCCCTCCATGGCAAACTGCACCAGCTCTGTCAGGGTGAAGCGGCCGCCAAGCAGCTCGTTTGCAGCAAATGCCGCCGCCGCCGAGCTGGCAGCACTTGAGCCTATCCCACTCCCGGGCCTGATGCCCTTGTCCAGAACGGCCCTGAACCCGCTCTCCCCTCCTATTTTTGAGATGATAGCATTCAAAACAGCACCAACCACATTCTTCTCCGGATCCCTGCTGAGTGTGTCACACCCCCTGATCTCCTCTATAATGACCTTCCCGGTAGCGGTCATCTCAAGTTCAATAGTATCATACGGCTCCCGAAGGGCGAGACCCATTACATCAAAACCGCAGTTCAGGTTGGAGAGTGTGGCCGGAGCCTTGACCTTAACTATTCTTGCCATGTTGTCATTTGTGAAAATTTCCGGAATATATGCAAAAATACCCCTTACCGTGAGATCAAATCCCTTTCCGGGTGTTTTTTTGAGGCTAAACTTGCAACTTATCAGCTACCTCTTCGTAAAATCAAAGACCTTGAAGCCTGCCAGCATAATGCGATCGTTCAGGGAGTGATTATGCATTATTGCTGTTTTTGACGATAGACC
>CAYQNT010000120.1:0-5463 GCA_964418865.1 uncultured Rikenella sp. | reverse complement strand
CTCGCCACAGGTGCCCGCGGACCCGTTCTCACCGTGGGCGCAGGCTAAGCCGCTGCCCGGCCAGGTTACTTTAAAATGTTTACAAATGATTGTTTAAAATGTTTACAAATGAAGTTTTTGAAACAAATTTTCGTAAATACCATCCTCCTTCTGGCCCTCTCTGCACATTTGAGCGGGCAGGCCTTTACAGACAGTAACCTCCCTATTGTAATCATAACCACTGATGGCGGAGTGAGTATTCCTGACGAGCCCAAGGTGAAGGCTACGATGAAGATCATTGACCGGGGGCCCGGGCAGAGAAGTTATGTATCGGACCAGAACAACACGGCTTACCTCAACTACAACGGCAGGATTGGTATAGAGATCAGGGGTTCATCCTCACAGGAATCTCCCAAAAAGTGTTATGGGCTCACCACCCGACTGGCTGACAATGTGTCTAACAACAACGTCAGCCTTCTGGGCATGCCTCAGGAGAACGACTGGATACTTGGGGGTATGGTTTTTGACACAGCCATGGTACGCGATTATTTTTGTTACAACCTATCACGGCAAATGGGAAACTATGCTTCACGTGCTGTCTACTGTGAAGTGATAATCAACAATGACTATAAGGGGCTTTACATGCTTCAGGAAAAGCTTAAGTCCGATGATAACAGGATTGATGTGACCAAGATAGGCGTTACTGACAATACCCTGCCCGATCTGACCGGAGGCTATATCACCAAGGCTGATAAGAGAACGGGGGGGGACTCCACTGGCCTGGACCATGTATTCCTTTGAGAATTCCCCTGTAGATTATTTACATGAGTTACCCAAGCCTCAGGATGCCACCATAGCACAGACCTCATACATCAAAAGTGAGTTCTTCAAGCTTGAGGCCGCTGCAAAAAACAACGACATATCCCTGACAAACGGTTACCCGTCTATAATTGACATACCTACCTTTGTCGACTTCATGATCGTCAATGAGTTTGCCTCCAATCCTGATGCCTACCAGTATAGCACTTACTTTCACAAGGACAGGAACGGCAAGCTGAGAGCCGGGCCTGTCTGGGATCTTGATCTCACATTTGGCAATGACCTGTTTCAATGGTACTATGACAGGAGTACAACCAATTTATGGTATTTCGAAGATAAATATTACAACAATGGCTCAAAGTTCTGGCGTGACCTTTTCCATGACAGCCAGTTTCGCTGTTACCTCTCCAGGCGCTGGAATGAGCTGTTAGGTCCTGATCAGCCACTGAGCAAGTTAGCACGTGAGGGCTTCATAGATCAGGTAGTAGCTCAAATATCGGAGGCAGTGGAAAGAGATTACCGGCGTTGGGGCAAGACAGGAAAACTCACAGAGCGAATTGCAGATATCAAGTCATTCATGACGGACCGGGCAGAGTGGATAACTGCGAACATTGGTTCATACAGCAGCTGCAATAATATCATCGTGCCACAGCTGACGATAACTAAGATAATGTATCACCCCGGGGTATCTACCCAGTTCCCTGACAGCGATCAGCTTGAATTCCTCGAGATCAGTAACCCCGGTACAACAACCGTGAATCTGAGCGGTGTTTACTTTATGGGTACAGGTCTCGTATACCAGTTCCCTACAAACGCCACCCTGGCACCAGGGCTGAGCGTTATAATTGCAAGCAATGCAACTGTTTTTCAGTCGAAATATGGTTTCTCCCCCTTCGGGCAGTTCACCAGACATCTTTCAAACAGTGGGGAGGCCCTGATACTTGGCGATGCCTTCGGCAATGTGATAGATAATGTGGAATATTCTGATGCAAGTCCATGGCCTGATGCAGACGGCAACGGATATTACCTCAATCTTAAAGACCATTCCCTTGACAACAGCCTGCCTGATAGCTGGATAGCCTCCAGTGACGTGATCACCTCAGCCGGCGCCCCCCCTGCTGAACCTGACTTCAATGTCTACCCTAATCCTGTAAAGAGCTTGCTCAATATAGTTGCCGGCTCAGAGATAAACAACGTCAGTGTCTATGATATCAGGGGCAATCATCTCCAGTCAGTAAGGTGTGAAAACAACCGTCACGAGATCGACCTTAGCAGCCTTGCACCCGGCACATATATCATCAGAATCTTCACTGCTGAAGGAAGCAGCGCAAGAAAGATCATAAAGGAGTAACTCCAGTCAAATCAGCCAACAGTCGGCAGTCGGCAGTCGGCAGTCAAATCAGTCGGCAGCCAAATCAGTCGGCAGTAGGCAGTCGGCTTTACTTTTTCTGATAAACTCTTACATAGTCTATAACCATCGTGCGGGGGAAAATGGAATCATCAATTCCCTGCTGGCCGCCCCAGTTGCCGCCTACGGCAACATTGAGCAACAGATGGAACCGCTTGTCAAAAGGCCATACCTTGTATCCGGTACCCTCATTTTTGAAGGTAAAGAGGAGCATTTTATCTACATAAATGCGGTATTCATTTGAATCCCACTGAAGTTCATAAATGTGAAAATCAGTGTAGCACGACTGAACAGTTCTTGTTGCACTCTTCTGTGTACCGATGGTGTGATTGTATGATTCAGTATGCGCTGAAGCAACAATCTTATAGGGATCATAACCAACGTTCTCCATTATATCTATTTCACCGCTTGCGGGCCAGCCTCCGTATGCCCAGTCAGTGGGCAGCATCCATATTGCAGGCCACATGCCCCTGCCATCAGGAAGCTTAGCCCTCACCTCCACCCTGCCGTAGAGCCAGTCGCCTTTGCCGCTTGTCCTTAGCCGTGCAGATGTGTAGCTGAATCCTGCATACTCCTCCTTGCGGGCTGTTATATTGAGGAATCCGTCTTTAACCTCTGCATTCTCAAGCCTGCCTGAAGTATAGTACTGTGATTCATTGTTGCCCCAGCCGGTTGCATTGCCGTCAGTATCATAGCTCCACTTTGAAGCATCCGGCAGGCCGGTATAGTCAAACTCGTCACTCCAGACCAGCACCTCGGTTGTGGAGACAGGTTTATAAGGCACATAATCAGAAGTCTGATTGCGGTTGCACCCCGGGGCTACCAGCATCAGACCAAGGAAGAACATAGCGGGATATAACATCTCTTTCATTTTTATTTACTTACAACCACAAATTCAGCATGCAGCCCCTCGTCTGAGTTGGGGCCGATCCAGACATCAAATTCACCCGGCTCGGTAGCAGTTACCTTGCCGTTGAAAAAGGCCAGGTCAGCAGCGGAAAGATTAAACTCCACATCAGCCGATTCACCCTTTGCTATGTGAATCCGCTTGTATCCCTTCAGCTCTTTAATCGGACGGGTTATGCTTCCAACCCTGTCACGAACATATAACTGAACGATCTCATCTGCATCCCAGTCTCCGCTGTTGGTCACTCTGGCCTTCACCGCCAGTGACCCTCCTATGCCCATAGTCTGTGATGAGAGGGTGAGATCACTGTAGCTGAAGGTTGTATAGCTAAGACCATAACCAAACGGGAGCAGAGGGGTGTAGCCGTAGTCAAGCTGGAATGATTTGTAACCCAGTGAGCTCTGCTGATCTTTCAACGGAATGCTGTCTATGGGAGTCCATGAGCTCACCGTTGCAGGTCTTCCTGTGTTTTTCCTGTAATAGTAAAATGGGATCTGTCCTGCTCCCTTGACAAATGTCACCGGGAGCTTCCCGGAGGGCGACTCTTTACCGAAAATCAGGTCTGTCAGCGCCGGCCCGGCCATTGTGCCTCCGTGCCATGCATATAACAGTGCGTCAGCCTCACCAAGCTCATCTCCTATAGCCAGGGGCCTGCCTGCCATAACCACAACCACCAGTGGCTTGCCTGTTGCAGCCAGTGCAGAGATCAGTTCGCTCTGGGCTCCGGGGAGATCTATCTGGCCTCGCGACTGACCTTCGCCGGAGAGGATCCACTCCTCACCTGCAAAGAAGAGGATGGCATCAGATTTCCTTGCAGCAGCCAGAGCCGCACTAAATAGGGCCGTACTCTTATCACGACTGTATGTAAGTCCGGGAGCATATATTACCTTACTGTCACCAAGCAGCGCCTTCAATGCTTTTAGCGGTGTGACGGAGTTCTCCTCTTTGCCGTCAAAACACCATGTGCCAAGCTGATCACGCGGTGCGTCAGCAAGCGGACCGATGACAGCCACCGATGAAATTTTCTCAGCTGAGAGTGGCAGCGTCTTATTGCTGTTTTTGAGCATTACCGTGCTCTCTCTTGCTACCTTGCGGGCATGATCAAGGAATGACGGGTCAAGTATCTTCTTTCCTGCTTCAGTATCAACGTACGGATTCTCAAACAGACCCATTCGGTACTTAACCCTGAGAATTTTTCTGACAGCATCATCAATCTGCTCCATGCTTATCTTCTTCTCATCAAGAAGGCTCTTGATATTATCAAAATATGTAGTGGTTGCCATCTCCATGTCAACACCGGCAGAGATTGCTTTATCAGCGGCATCTTTTTCGTCAACAGCATATCCGTGATTGATAAGCTCGGGAACCGACCCCCAGTCGCTTACAACAAAACCGTCAAACCCCCACTCCTTCAGCAGTATCTGCTTAATGGTAAATTCATTGGCAGAAGTAGGCACGCCGTTAAGATCGTTAAAGGCCGACATAAAGGTAAGGGCACCGGCATCTTTGGCTGCTTTGAACGGTTTCAGAACCACATTGCGTAGCATCGGCTCAGAGATATAGGTGGTATTATAGTCGCGTCCGGCTTCTGAAAAACCGTAACCTACGTAGTGCTTTGCACAGGCGGCTATGGAGGTTGGATCGGTGAGACTGTCTCCCTGGATACCTTCAACCATCGCTGTGGCTAATGTGGATGCCAGGAAGGGATCTTCACCACATCCCTCTGCTATCCTTCCCCATCGCGGATCCCAGGTTATATCAATCATGGGCGCAAAAGTCCACGATATCCCCTGTGATGAGGCTTCGATGGCAGAGATGCGGAAAGCCTGCTTCACAGCCTCAGGGTTCCATGAGGCCGCCATGCCAAGAGGTATCGGGAAAATAGTACGATAACCGTGAATAACATCCCTTCCTATAATAAGAGGTATGCCGAGCCTGCTCTCCTCAACTGCTATGCGCTGGATCTCATTGACCATTTCAGCTCCCTGAAAATTCAGGAGGGAGCCGCACCTGCCGTCCCTCACAGCTTGCTTTAGTTGTTCATGATCACTGAAATAGCCAATGTCAAGTTGCGACATCTGCCCTATCTTTTCATCAAGGGTCATCTGGGCCAGCTTCTTTTCAGCCCTTATATCTGCTTCATCACCGCCCGCACTTCCCGTATTGCATGAAGTGGTCAGGAATGCAAGGCATGCCGCCAGTGTCACCAGAGATAGTCTCATAGGGTTCATTTCAGTCATAGATTTAAATTAAACAATTATTCAAAAAAATCATTTGTCAGCCAGTCTAAAGGCATACAATTAATAACAAATTTAACTATTTTGTTTAGTTTATATAGGTGGGCCCAAAA
>CAYQNT010000119.1:0-8054 GCA_964418865.1 uncultured Rikenella sp. | reverse complement strand
GCTGCATGCATATCGTTTACCGCAAAAATGACAGCCTGTTTTTCGCCGCTGTTGCTTGTAATTGCTTGTTTTGCAGCTTGACTGTTTGTAACGGCCTGTCTTTCGCCCTTGCTGCTTGTGACAGCTTGCTTTTCCCCTTTATCGCTTGTAGCTGCCTGCTTTTCTCCCTGGGCGCTTATGACAGCTTGTTTTTCGCCCTGGCCGCTTGTAATTACTTTCTTCCCGGTGCCGCAGGCCAAAAGGAAACCGCTGGCAATGACAGCAAGAATCAGTATTGAGAATAAAGGTCCCTTTTTTTGTTTCGCTTTGATAAAAAGAGTATTGTCCTCGGTCAGCTCTCCGTCAGGGGCCACTGTGTTTCCATATCGATCTTCGACAGGAGGGAGGCGTTTGGGGCTCTTCTTACCCTGCTGTGTATAGTATTTCAGAATAGCATCCTTTACCTTGGCTCCTTCGTGAAGCTCCAGCGGAGTATTGTTTACTATGATTTTCATTAACTGAGTTATTTGGATTGACATAAAAGCTAATGACAATTTTATTCAAAGCTATAATACTAGTATTAACCAAGGTCCACCGGTAAAGTTTAAATTTACCCCTGGCAGGTCTTGTTGTAATACTCGCACTCATCGCATTTGAGGCCGCAGGCAGATAGGATCATAATTGATGTTTTCTTCTGCAATTTACAATTATTACAGATTGCCAATGACTCATTCCATATACAAAATTGTAAATTTGTTATAACTTCAACTTCAGATAAAACATCAGTAATATGTTCATCGATTACTATAAAACCCTTGGGATAAACAAGAATGCGACAGAGAAGGAGGTCAAAAGTGCCTATCGCAAACTGGCAAGGAAATTTCATCCTGACCTGAATCCTAATGATAAGGGTGCAAATAAAAAGTTTCAGGAGATCAATGAAGCAAATGAGGTTTTGAGTGATCCTGATAAAAGAAAGAAATATGATCAGTACGGCGAAAGCTGGAAACACGCTGATCAATATCAAGACGCAGGCCAGTATCAGCAGCAGCCTCCGGGTGCAGGCCAGTATAAGCAGCAGCCTACAGGTGCTGGGGGACAGAGTTATACATGGAGCTCCGGCGAAGGCGAGTTCTCTGATTTCTTCGAATCACTTTTCGGTAAATTCGGTGGAGCAGGTAAGAGCAGACAGGTAAAATACAAGGGAGAAGACTACAAAGCCGACCTTCGTCTTGAGCTTACAGATGTCTTTGAGACCCATCAGCGGACTCTGACAGTGAATGGCAAGAAAATCAGGATCACTATTCCTGCAGGCATAGAGAACGGGCAAACGATAAAAATCTCTGGTCATGGCGGTCAAGGCATACACGGCGGACCCAACGGAGACCTCTACATTACGTTTCAGATTGCCAACCATCCGAGGTTCAAACGGCTCGGCAATAATCTTTACACCACGGTAGACCTTGACCTGTACACTGCTGTTCTTGGAGGTGAGTTCATGATTGATACTCTCAGCGGGAAGGTGAAGCTTAAGGTAAAGCCGGAGACGCAAAATGGCAGCAGAATAAAACTTAAAGGGAAGGGATTTCCTAAATATAAAACTAAAGGCGTATTAGGCGATCTGTATGTGACCTATATGATCAATATACCTACAGGACTTACTGAGAAGGAGAAAGAACTGTTTACAGAGTTATTAAAAATTCAAAAATCACGGCGATGAACAAGGGAAGTATGATACCTGTGAATGAATTCTGTGATAATTACCACATCGAATTAGCATTTATAAGTTCATTGCAGAAAGCAGGACTGATAGAGATCATAACAATGGAGGAGACGTGGTATATCTATGAAGATCAGCTGAATGATCTGGAAAAGATCGTCAGGCTCCATTATGATCTGGATATCAACATTGAGGGGATTGAAACGGTCATCAACCTGCTGGGACGGATAAACGACATGCAGGATGAGATCACCCTGCTGAGGAACAGACTGAGGTTTTATGAAGGTAGTTCATAGAGGGGCGGGAAGCAGCCTGACGGGTCGGTATACACAATTAAAAAGGGTGATTTTGCCCGGTCTGGCTGTAAATCCGTTGGCACAAAACCCGAAAACGAAATCCGCATAGTCGGTTATTTGACCAACTAAATTAATTTGACTACCGAACAAACAAAACGTAACTTGAGAACTAGGAGTGTCAATCCGGGGTTTTGTCAAATCTTTCATTCGGCAAACCAATCAGTTTTCTGAAAAGTGCATGAATGATTGCAAATGGCAAACTAATTAAACCAACGATCAGCATTCCTAATTCATAAAACAAAGAGCTGCCCTTATAAGGTTTCCCATTGAGGCGTGACACGAATGCGCTAAAGGGAATTCCATACATATTTCCTGCAATCATCATCTGGGCTGCTGAAAGAATAATACGTGCTTCTTTTTTGCCATACTCTTCTACAATAGAATCATAGGCATACTTCTTTGGGAATCCTCTGGAATCCGCAAAATGTTGGACAAACATTATTGCTTTCGCTTCTTCAGTTTTGATAAAACTATCCCCTCCACTTAAGAAGCTGCTTATTTCCTCATTACTCATGCCCTGACTCAGAGCCATTTGAGTATGCTGCCATGAGCAGGCTGCACAGCCGTTTACTTCAGTCACGGCTAATTGCAATCGTTCTACAAAATGTTTGTCCACCAATTGACTTTTTTTATTTCCAATCAGTTTAGACATTGCCCTTGGAGCATAAACAAAAGATCGATACAGTTCCAGAAAACTGAACTTACGTTTAAACTCCTCTCTTTGACTTACTGATTCAACTAGTGTTTTATTTTTTGCCATTATCCTGATTTTTATTATTACAATTAAAACAAAGTTTTTGAAGTATCAACAAACCCTTTCCCAGTGCCTCTAACTCCTCTTGAGTTAATCTGAATAAATGATTGTTTATTTGATTATCAATTGATTGGTTAATTTTAGATGTAATTTCCGCCCCATTTTTTGTTACTGACAAATAAATTTTTCTCCTGTCTTCAATGTCATTTATGCGACTTACATAACCCATTTTAATCAACTTATCTACTAATGCAGTCATCTGAGATTTTGTAATGCCCAATTTGTCTGCAAACTCTGTAACATATAATTGCTTATTCCCTTCCAATAGCTTCAAAATCATATAGTGCTGAAGTGAAAAATCAATTTTCAAATCCTTTAAAATGGATTTAATAAACTCGTTATTCATATTCCTGCACAGTTTGATCGGGATGTCTAATAAAAGATTTTTGATTTCTGTATTATTCATATGTCAATAAGATATTGATAATACACAAAGATAATAATATGGATCATAAATAGTTCGTTAAGTGAACAAATATTGCTTAAATTATAAAGAACAAAAAGTAGATTTTGGAATAATGATAAATTTCGGGTTTACGGTTGTATGTACTATTGCGTTACATTGGGAAGCGGGAGCGCTCAGAATACCTGCGCTGCGAGGGGATAACAAAAAGACCCTAACTGATTGGGTTAGAGTCTTTTGTGGAGCTGGCGGGGATCGAACCCGCGTCCAGGCAAGGCGACCATATGCTTTCTACATGCTTATCCTGCCTTGATTGTCGGGAGGGATGAGGCGGCAGACAACCGAATCACTCCTTATCTCCTTTTATTTCATCGTCAAGCCGGAGAAACCATCGGACAATCCCTGAATTGCGTGCGCTTCCTGATCGGGTTGGTACAAGGCATCACCGCCCGGGAAACGTCTCGTCCCAGCACCTGGTGCCGGGATAAAGCATCATCTGTATAACAGATTACGAAGCAAGAGCGTAGTTATTTTCGCCAGTTATTGTTTTGCGACACAGGTTATAGAGTAGCGTCACCACCCTCTGCATGCTTACATACCACCGCGGCTTGCTGTCAAAACCAGGTCAGCCCCGTTGTATTTATTATACAGTGCAAAAATACTCAAAATATGTAATACACTGACAAAAGTCTTATCAAAAACCGGGCCGATTTATTATCTTCACGGCAATACAAAATCACATAGACATGGAGAAAAAGGTTAAAGTGGGCATTGTACGTGAGACGAAGATCCCACCGGACAGAAGGGTGCCGCTTACACCCGCTCAGGTAGTTGAACTAAAAGAGAAATACCCGTTCGTGGAATTCTATGTCCAGCCTTCTGATATAAGATGTTTTACCGACGCTGAATACCAATACCTCCAGATCCCAATGAAGGAGGACCTCAGTAACTGTGATATTCTCATGGGGGTAAAGGAGGTTGATATGAGGGTCTTCATCCCGGGAAAAACATATCTCTTTTTTGCTCATGTGGCAAAGAAACAGGAGCATAACCTCGAGTTGCTTCGCGATATGCTGAATAAAAAGATCAGGTTAATTGATTATGAATACCTCACGACTGATAAAGGGCTAAGAGTGGTAGCCTTTGGCAGATGGGCCGGTATTGTGGGAGCTTATAATGCGCTCAGGGCCAGGGGAATAAAATCCAACAGGTTCAAGCTGAAACCGGCATACCAGTGCCATGACCTTGAAGAGATGTGGGCAGGACTGAAGCTGATACAACTCAAGCCGGGACTAAAAATACTGATCACCGGTGAGGGGCGTGTTGCCTCGGGCGCCTTGGAAACGTTAGCTAACTGTCCTAACTTGCTGAAAGTAAGTCATGATGATTATCTGACCAAAGAGTACGATGTGCCGGTGGTCTGCCAGATCGGGCCACAGCATTATACGAAACATGTTGATGGGCGTCCGTTCGATTTCAATAATTTCATTCAGCACCCGGAAGATTATAGGTCTGATTTCCGTAAGTATACAAAGGTGACTGATGTGCTTATCACTGCACACTTCTGGGATCCGAAGTCGCCTGTCTTCTTTACCCGCGAGGATGTGGAGAAGCCTGACTTTAAGATATCTGTCATTGGCGATATCAGCTGTGATATAGGGATTCCGATACCTACTACCCTCAGAGCCACTACTATAGCTGATCCGTTTTATAGTTACAACAGGAAGAAGCACTGTGAAGAGGAGGCATTCATCAATCCTGATAACATATCGGTTATGTCAATAGATAACCTGCCGGGAGAGTTGCCACGCGATGCGTCGGGTGACTTTGGAAAGCAGCTCATTGAACATGCGCTGCACGATCTGTTCACTGACAATGGTTCTCCGATGATACAGCGTGCTACTATTATCTCTGGTGGCAGTCTGGAGCCTCAGTACCGTTACCTGACCGAATGGGTCACACCCAAGACTGGTAAGTTATGATGCGGATCGTCATCTGTGGTCCTGCTCATCCTTATCGTGGCGGTATTGCAGCATATAATGAAAGGCTTACGCAGCAATTCCTCCAGGAGGGCGATGCGGCTGCTATTTATACTTTCAAGCTGCAGTATCCCTCTTTTTTGTTTCCGGGCAAGACACAGTATGATGATGGTTTCCCTCCTGAGGGAGTACCGATAACCCGCGCCATCAATTCCGTTAATCCGCTGAACTGGTTCTCAATAGGTCTCCGTCTGAGGCGCACAAGACCTGACCTGATAATTATGCGTTACTGGCTTCCCTTCCTGGCACCGGCACTTGGAATTATAGCCAGGATAGTGAGGACAAACAGGCATACCAGGATATTGACCATCTTTGACAATGTGGTGCCGCACGAAAGACATTTCGCAGATAAAATGCTGACGAAATTCTTCGTCAGAAGTATTGACGGCGCTCTGGTAATGACCAGATCGGTGGAGAAAGACCTTCGGGAGTTCACCTCCACCATGCCATGTGTGATCTCGCCCCATCCTCTGTTTGACAACTACATGAATCCGGTCTCACGTGCTGAAGCTGTTGTTCACCTGAAACTCTGTCCGTTAGACAGGTTCATTCTCTTCTTTGGTTTTATCAGAGAGTATAAGGGACTTGACCTTCTCCTCAGGGCGATGGCTGAGCCTTCTGTCAGAGACCTGGGAGTGAAGCTGATTATTGCAGGGGAGTTCTATGAAGATGAGAAACCTTATTTTGATATTATTCATGAGCTTAAAATCAGTGATAGAATAATCCTCCATTCACATTTCATCAGTGATGAGCAGGTGAGATATTATTTTTCCCTGGCCTCGCTGGTTGTGCAGCCCTACCGCAGTGCAACCCAGAGCGGCGTCACCCAGGTGGCCTATCATTTCAACAAGCCGATGGTGGTTACAAATGTGGGTGGGCTGGCAGAGATAGTCCCTGATGGAGTTTGCGGTTATGTTGTTGATCCGGAGCCGGCAGCCATTGCAGGAGCCATAACCAGTTTTTTTGACGGCGACGAGGAGCGGTTCGCCCAGGGTATAAAGGATCAGAAGCAGCTCTACTCATGGGATAAGCTTACGGAAGCAATCCGCCGCCTGTCAAGGGAGACGCAGAGGAGAAGGAGAAAGGGGTTAGGAGCATGGGGCAAGGAGCAGGGGAGGGCCGAGCGTTAAGAAATGACCCGGTGGGTCATTTTAGAGAGGAGCCAGTTTGTAGGGGAGACAAGGCATGGAGCATGGGGCAGGGAGCAAGCCTTCAGTCTTCAGTCAGCAGTCTTCAGTCAGCAGTCCTCAGTCCTCAGTCTTCAGTCCTCAGTCTTCAGTCAGCAGTCCTCAGTCAGCAGTCCTCAGTCCTCAGTCTTCAGTCCTCAGTCAGCAGTCTCCAGTCTCCAGACCGCAAGACGCAAGACGCAGGCCCGCAAGACCGCAAGACGCAAGACCGCAAGACAGGAGCCCCGCCTGCGGGGCGACAGACATCAGACCTTCAGACGGAGCGCAGCGACAGACCTTCTGACCTTAATTAAGCTTCTCTCTGATCAGGTATCGGTTGCGGTCAGTTGACCGGCGGTTGACCAGCTCGGCCAGAAAGCCTGCAAGGAAAAGCAAAGTCCCTATTATCATTACTGACAGTGCAATATAGAACCAGGGACTGTCAGTCACCAGCGGTGCCCTGAGGTTATTAGAGACGAAAACCAGCTTGCGGATTCCAAGGTAGGCAGCCATGGCAAACCCAGTGATGAACATCAGCGTTCCCATGGTGCCAAACAAGTGCATGGGACTCTTTCCAAACCGGGTGATAAAACTTATGGTCAGCATGTCAAGATAACCCTTCAGAAATCTGTCGAAGCCGTATTTGGTCACTCCGTATTTGCGAGGACTGTGCTGCACCACCTTCTCACCGATATTTTTAAAGCCCGCCTCTTTGGCCAGCATGGGTATATACCTGTGCATATCACCATAGACCTCTATACTCCTTACCACCTCACCGTCATAGGCCTTCAGCCCGCAGTTGAAGTCGTGCAGCCTGATGCCTGAGAACTTTCTGGCTGTGTAATTATAGAGCTTCGATGTGGTACGCTTAATGAATGGGTCAAATCTCTTCTTCTTCCATCCTGAAACGACGTGATAACCTTCGTCGCGTACCATCCTGACAAGTTCAGGGATTTCATCAGGACTATCCTGCAGGTCAGCATCCATAGTAATGACAACAGCACCTGACGAAGCTTCAAACCCTGTCTGTAGCGCCGCTGCTTTCCCATAGTTGCGGCGGAACCTTACAGCCCTTATCTTATGGTTTTTGACCGTCAGCTGCTTAAGAACCTCCCATGTATTGTCGGAGCTGCCGTCATCTATTATGATGAGCTCGTAATCAATGGAAGAAGCCAGACAGACCCTGTCGATCCATTCAGCCAGCTCAGGTAACGATTCCGCTTCGTTATAAGCGGGTACAACAACGGAGAGATCCATTACTATTTCGGCTCAGCTTCCAACTCGTCAAGGAGAGGATTGCCTTTTTTCATTATGAACAGTGAAACGATGAGTGACAGGATGAGTCCTGAGAAGATACCGTTGAGAATCCCCATCAGTGATGTGAACCACGGCTTCATCATCTTGGCCTGTATCTCCATGGCCTTATCTATAGCCATCTCGGGCACGCCTTTAGCGATCATTTTCGCCTCAGTAACGGCCAGAGCCTTTTCTACCAGACCTGGATCAATGAATGCATAAAGGACATAAATAAATATTGCGGAGATGATTGCCGCATAGATGCTTATTATCACTCCAGC
>CAYQNT010000118.1:3450-8131 GCA_964418865.1 uncultured Rikenella sp. | reverse complement strand
AGACTGTAGACTGTAGACTGTAGACTGTAGACTGTAGACTGTAGACTGTAGACTGTAGACGGAGCGGAGCGACAGACCTTGAGACCTTCAGACGGAGCTCCGCTCAGCGGAGCGACAGACCCTGTTTCAGGCGAAGAACAGGTATGCGACAAAGATGGCGGCGATGCTGCCGACTACGTCTGCTATCAGTCCGCAGATCACTGCATATCTGGAGTTTTTTATTCCTACTGAGCCAAAATATACAGCAAGGACATAAAAGACAGTGTCAGTTGATCCCTGGAGGCAGCATGCCAGCCGGCCGACAAATGAGTCAGCGCCGTGGGTAGTCATCACGTCAATCATCATCCCCCGCGATCCGCTGCCGCTGAGCGGCTTCATCAGCGCAGTAGGCAGTGCTTCGGTGAAGGCAGTGTCAATCCCCAGCCAGGCCACCACAGAGGTAATACCGTCAACCAGCAGGTTCATCGCCCCTGACGCCCGGAACACACCTATGGCTACCAGTATTGCCACAAGATAAGGTATTATAGTAACGGCAGTCTTGAAACCGTCTTTGGCCCCCTCGATGAAGGTCTCATAGACATTGACCTTTTTGAGCATTGCCATTACAATAAATGAAATGATTATGCTGAAGAGGATGAAGTTTGCCGAAAAGGTTGAAATGGTATTTATCTGCTCCTGCGGCAATGTACTGAAGTACCATACAATACCGATAATTATAGCAGTCAGACCTCCCAGATAAGCAAGCACAACCTTGTTAAACAGGTTTATCTTCTGGGCGACGGCCACAGCTATCAGGCCGGCCAGAGTTGCAACAAAGGTTGAGATAAGTATAGGTATGAAGACGTCTGCAGGGTTCGCTGCTCCAAGCTGCGCCCTGTAAACCATGATTGTAACGGGGATAAGACATAGTCCGGATGCATTCAGAACAAGGAACATGATCATCGGATCAGATGCCACCTCCTTGTTCGGATTATGCTCCTGCAACTCTTTCATGGCCTTTAGTCCCATAGGTGTGGCGGCATTGTCCAGACCAAGCATGTTGGCTGCAACGTTCAGCATCATTGAGCCGTTGGCAGGACTGTCAGCTGGCAGTTGCGGGAACAGTTTCCTGAAGAAGGGGCCGATAGCTTTTGAGAGCATACTTACGGCACCACCCTTCTCGCCCACTCGCATCAGGCCCATCCATAGAGTGAGAACACCGGTGAGCCCCAAAGAGATCTCAAAACCGGTTCTTGCGCTGGAAAAGGTTGATTCAACAATTTTGTTGAATATCTCAGTATTACCATTAAAGATAAGTTGTCCGAGGGCGAACACAAATCCTATAAGGAAAAAGGCGATCCAGAGATAATTAAGGGCCATCCGGCAAAAAATCTAAGTCGTTAAAAATAGGGAAAAAATCATACTGGAAAAACAAAATAAGAGAATCAGAGCTCATCCACCTCTTTTATTTCGAAGGGAACCTGCAGAATAGCCCTGAAATCATTACCGGCATCACGCATATTTTCATCACCATTCTCACAGAACCAGCGAATTAGCACCTCATTATCTGCCAGGAAGAGCTTCTCGAATTTTTTGAACAATGCATGGATCCTGTGGGAGGAGCTGGTATTGAAGAACTCAAATCTCACGTTCAGAACGGTACGGCCAGCCGGATATTTGCTGTATCCTTCCACATACTCAATAAGAGGGCCGTAGAAAGTGGTAGAGTTTTCCGGTGTGGACTTACCTTTTATTTCAAACAGACCGCGCTCCGGATCAAAACTGACTGAGGGCGTTCTGTGTGTTTCTTTAATAATAATACTTTCCATGTCTGTCAAGCAGCAGCAGAGCATAAATGTAGATTATTCCTCTATAAATGACAAGTGAAAAAGCAGGTGTTGAAAAGTTGTCGAAAAATTAAGTGGTCTTTTTGTTAAATTTGAACTAAACAGGTATAACACTATAAAGATTATCCCGGAATGAGCAGAATAGGCAGGCGCATCAAAATGCTGTTTATCAGCGTCATATGTATATTCTCCATTTTAGCCACAGTCGCGGCTAAAGATGTCAAAGTAACCGGTACAGTGTCAGACGAAAGTGGAGCCCCCCTCATGAATGCAAAGGTCTCTTTCTTCCTGAACTTCAATGAGTACAGGGTTCTGAGCGGGACTGACGGACGTTACTCTGTGAATATTACGGGTTCATACGGTGATGTATCCGGACAGTTCCAGGTGGGCACGCCATATCCCAATCCCTTTAACCAGAGTGTCAACATACCATTTGTTATCAACATCTCCGGTGATGTGATGATGAGCATATATAACCTTGCCGGGGAGAAGGTCAGGGTCATGGTCTTCCCCGGTGTTGAAGCCGGAAGCTATAAGGCCATCTGGGATGGCTGCGGATATGGGAACGCGCCGATGGGTGCAGGTCTCTACATCTACGCCCTCACCTTCAAAGGGAAGACCTACAGCGGGAGGCTGGTGAAGGCATCAGGCGGATCGGGCGGATCACCTATAAAATCCTCATCAGGCAGCGGACTTGAGCCGGTGATGATGCCTGATGAAGTTGTCACCCCTGAGTCCTCATACCGCTTCCATGTTGTGGCAGAGGTTACCAGCGATGGATATTACCCTGTCAGGCTTACAAACATCACACTGGAGCATGACACTATCATCGACTTTGTGCTTACGTCACGAAACACCATGCCCTTTAAGGTTTTGGGAGATCATCTGGCCAGACATGTTAATGGCAACTACAGGCCTATGATACTTAAGGGTATAAACCTCGGATCATCTCCTCCCGGTTACTTCCCCGGAGAGATAGCTTATGCCATAACACCTGAGATATACGAAAAGTGGATCAACCGCATCGCAGAGGCCGGGTTTAACTCTGTAAGGGTCTATACGCTTCATCCGCCGGTCTTCTATGAGAAGCTTGCCGAATACAATCAGCGTCACCCTGACAAGCCACTTCTTCTCTTTCAGGGTGTATGGTTTGAGGAGGTGGAAGACCCCAGCAATCCTTATGCTTACGATCTCATCAATCGCCGCAGCAGCTTCAGTGCCGAGATAGCCGAGGTCATCGACTGCATCAACGGCAACGCCGATATAGCGTTCAAGTATGGCAAGGCTTACGGTATATACAAGACTGACATCTCGCGATGGACGGCAGGGTACATCATTGGCAGGGAGGTAGCTCCGCAGGAGATAGACACTACAAATAAGTTCCATCCCGGCCTCACCTCCTATTCAGGTACTAATTTCAGCATCACCGGCGGTTCTGCTTCTGAGTCTTTCATTGCTGAGATGATTGACAGGGTGGTGGTCTTTGAGAAAACCAAATACGCGGTCAGCAGGCCTGTCAGTTTCTCCAGCTGGCCTACCCTTGACCCTCTGAAACACCCGACGGAAATACACACTGATGAAGACGCCGCCTCCTTTGACATAACGAAGATAACCGTCAGCGGTGGTCCCGGGTTGTTTGCCAGCTACCATGCCTATCCTTACTATCCTAATTTCATCAGCCAGCAGCCCTCTTACCGGGCGTTCAGTGACAGTGAAGGTCCTAACAGCTACCTCGGTTATCTCACTGCCATGAAAGAACATTACAGCGGCATGCCCCTGATTATTGCCGAGTTCGGGGTACCATCAAGCTGGGGCAGCGCACACCAGTCGTACAGTGAAATGCATCACGGCGGTTATTCTGAGATACAGCAGGGAGAAAAGAACATGCGTATGATGCATAATATGCTCGATGCCGGCTGTGCCGGGGGATTCATGTTTGCATGGATGGATGAATGGTTCAAGCGTACATGGATAGTGCTTTATCAGGAGGCGAAAGGCATTCCCTCCGGGCCGGATACCCGTCAGTTGTGGCACAATGAGACATCTCCCGAGCAGTGTTTTGGTCTGCTGGCCTTTGATCAGAAGATAGTTCCTGAGTTTATTGGATACAATACGGATGCACCCTCTGGGCCCTTAAGCTCAGTGAAAGCTACACATGACGAGGGGTTCTTCTACCTGGAGATCAACAATGCTGCTGATCTTAATCCTACTGATGAGTTTATGGTGGCTTTTGACACCTACCGGGGCAACAGGGGCGAATCAAAGTTCCCGGGCGGAGCCACAACGGCCAACCGGGCAGAGTTTCTTCTCACCTTCACCCTTGAAGATGATACGGCTGTGCATCATGTGACCCAGGCATACAATATGAACGGTCTTACTATCCGTTTCAACCTTACTGATCCGGCCATACAGAAATACATGAGCACCACAACTGACGGCGCCCCGTGGGATGTCATGCGGTGGACAAATGACGGCTTTGAGCTCACCTATCAGGATATTGGCAGGGTGCCCATGGAGCATGCTGCATCATTCACTGACGGCAACAGGGCCGCAGTGTCATGGAACGGCAAGCGGATAAAGATCAGGCTGCCATGGACAATGCTACACTTTTATGACCCTACACAGAGGATGGTCAATGACGGGGCAGTATCATATGACGGAGGTTATAACTTTGAGATAATAACCGCAGAGTCTGACGGCATTGCGGTGTCAATAAACAAAAACGGCACCGTCACCAACAGCACCAACAGGTACAGCTGGGATACATATCTTAAAGTCCCTGACACAACAGAAAGAGAAAAAGCCTCACTTCACGTTATTGAAGAAGGTTTTCGACAGATCCCCGATTGGGTTAA
>CAYQNT010000118.1:0-3350 GCA_964418865.1 uncultured Rikenella sp. | reverse complement strand
CCGCTTCGCTCTGCTTTGCCCCATCCTTTCTTACCGCGCAATGCCTCAAGGTTACCTCTGACGGCAAAATAGGTATGCACAGGATAGAAGAAAGGTTCAAGCATGGCTGTACCTATCAGCCTCAGCACATCTCTTTTTCTACGATACTTGTGAAAAGTTATCTCCTCAAAAAGCACCGCCCAGGTTGTCAGGCTGACTGCAAAACTATATACAAAGAGGAAGAGAAGCAGGAAGAAAGGAAGGTTCAGTGCTCCCACTATTACCAGGTAGGCAGTATAGACGAGCCCCATGAACGCTATCAGCGGAGCTGCCCATTCAAACAGAAGCCAGTAGGGATAGCCAAGCCACCCCAGGCGGCCATAACGACTGTTAAACATCAACTTTTTGTGTGACCACAGCGACTCTATCAGGCCTCTGGTCCACCTTGTTCTCTGCTTTCGCATTGATCTGAGATCGGAAGGTACCTCTGTCCAGCACAGCGGATCAGGTATGTATGTCACCTCATAATCTTCTTTGTGCTCAGCCATATAGCGTCTCATCCTGATCACCAGTTCCATGTCCTCGCCTACGGTCTTCACGCTATAGCCTCCTGCCTTGATAACCGTCTCACGATCAAACATACCCATGGCACCGGAGATAAGCATCAGTCCGTCGAGATGACTCCACGCCATACGGCCGAGAAGGAAAGCCCGCGTGTAATCAAGAACCTGTAGTCGCGGTAGGAATTTCTCAGGCAGGTTTATCTGGCGTATGTGTCCGCGCTCTATATCACATGAGTTCACTATGCGTATGACACCGCCCGTGCCTATAACCTTTTTTTCCTTCTCCTCAAGGAAGGGCTTGACAAGCTTGAGGATGGAGTCAGGCTCAATGATTGAGTCGGCATCAATAGTAACAATCAGGTTGCTGCGGCTGATATTGATACCTGCATTTAGAGAGTCAGCCTTGCCCCCGTTGTTCTTATCAATGACAGTCAGCCTGTTATATGCGGGGTCTTTTGATCTGTAGACTCCTCTTATCCTCTCGCAAGGTATGCGATAATCAAAATAATAATTGACCCTCACAAGCTCATATGCCTCTTTGATCTTTTCAAAAGTATCATCGGTTGAGCCGTCATTTACTATAACCACCTCAAAGTTGTTATAGTAGAGTGAGAGCAGGGTGCGCACGTTGTCTATTATGGTCTTGCCCTCATTGAAAGCCGGGGCAATGATGGTTATCCGGGGACTGAAGGGTGAAAGGACGAGTGAGTTATAATTGACGTAACTGTTCTTGCGCAGATATTTCCTCAATGCAAGCGCAGAGTGAATGCCGAGCATCAGGTAAGACCCGAAAAGAACCAGGGTCAGGTAGAATATCAGATGTGCAAAGATAAATCCCATGGTTTTTAGTATATCCTGCGGTCAAGCACGTGCCTGACAATAATATTATAATTTTTATACTCCGATTTCATAACCTTGACAAGAGCCTGCACACCTACCTCGCCCATGTTCTCAATAGCTTTGACAGCTTCAATCTGGAGCTGTACATCATCTTCCTTGTCAAGTACCAGTTTCAGGAATCCGAGCATAGCCTGTTCCGGCATCTTACCCATTGATTTTACTATTTCAAGGCAGTTATTATACTCCTGGAACTTATACATACGCTTCATGGTATCAAGCGTGCTTCTCATATCAAGATCGCCTGCAACCTCCACAGCCATCTTGCTGACACGAGGGTCACGGTGGAGGAGTGCTTTCCTGATCTCGGGCTCAGCTTCCATCTGTTTAAACTCCCTGATCATCCTGAGAGCGAATGTTACCACGGTCGGGTTATCTGAGTTCAGCCATCGCTGAAAATCAGGCACCGGAATCTCATGCTGTATTATAAGGTCATGCAGGGTTATCTGTTCCCACAGAGAGAAGGGCCTGTTCATGAGTGAGAGGAACTCAAAATGGTCTTTGTCGCTCAGCCTTACCAGGGCAATCTGGGCCTCCATCCTTAGTATCTCATTCTTTGAGTTGAGTGACTTATAGATCTCATCATTGCCCTCCCTGATGCCCATGAAAGCCAGCTCACGGAATCCTTTGATCTTCTTGTGCCACTTACGGCTGCGGGCCCGTGCCAGTGAATCACTGTCAAGTCCAAGATCACTATAGAGTTTCATCATCTTCTGCTGGGAATCGCCCTTGAGGTTGACGCTGACATCTATCATCTGATCTATCAGCACCTGCCTGCGGTAATCGTCCGAAGCTATCTCCCTGAACGCATCAGGTCCGGTACTGCCAAAGAGGTAATCAATGATCAGCGCCTGGTATCTTTCAAGCAGGTACTGCCTCAGTTTTGCCTCCTTCTCCATACTGTTCCTGTTAAACAGGATCACCAGCAGCAGAATTATCATCGTGGCGAAGGAGGCGATGATTGTAAATATCAGAGCGTTTACCAGGGCGACAGATTTCCCGAAGTAGCTATATCGTGTCAGCCAGGGATTGTCTCCCTTGAGGAAGAACAGATTGTATATGTTTCGTTTTGCAGGTTCAGTCACCGCAGGTTCTTCGATGCTGACGGGGGCTCCGGCTTTCTCGGGCTCCTCTGGGGCAGATTGCACGACTAACAGCGGTGCTTCAGCTCTCACCGGCTTCTCTGCGGCACCTATTGTATCCCTGGATGCCGCCGGTCTGTTGCCACGGGCCATCATGGATGGATCTCCGGCAGGCTGACTATCGGTATCTTCACTCTGTCTGCGGGGTACAGTAGCCCTGACAGCCATGTCAGGGAAGAAGACCGGGATATAGAGATAAGGAGCTCTCCCTATCATGGAGCTGTTTATAAGAACCTTGAATAAACTGCCCTCCTCAATCACATCCAACTCCACCTCCATGCCAGGCATCGCAGCAATCCTGTTCCGCAATGATTCTGCGTGTGAGCGTCGACTGAAGGCTCCCATCTGTATGACGAAGTCGCCTCGTGAGAGTGACACCAGGCCTGCCACAGTAAGCTCTGAGGGAAAGGATGAGACAGCCGGCGGAGTGGCTGCAACCTTAGGCATAATGGCAGAATCAGTAGTGGAGGCTTCAACAGGGGTCACTCCCTGCAGCGGAGCATTACAGAGTGCTATGGTAAGCAATATAGCTGATAGCACCTTCATCTTACTTTGCCTATTCCTCTGATGACACCTATGCTGCCCTCGAACCTGTTACGGTAGTCCGAAGCAGAGTATTTCTCGTAAGAGTAGCCCATACCGATCCTGAATGACCAGTAAGAATTAATCTGGTTGAACCAGGTCAGTCTGATAGATGAAGCCTTCTGACGTTCAAGGTCAGTGAGAATATCATAAGGTTCATCAGGAGCTGTTCCTGTTCCAAGGGTAA
>CAYQNT010000117.1:4651-8151 GCA_964418865.1 uncultured Rikenella sp. | reverse complement strand
CACAGAATGAGAGTGGATCAGGTCCATTATGACCCTGATACCCATGCCGTGAGCGGTATCAATCAGTTCCTTCAGCTCGTCCGGTGTGCCGAATCGTGATGAGGGGGCAAAGAGGCTTGATACATGATAGCCGAAAGAGCCGTAATAGGGGTGCTCTTGTATGGCCATGAGCTGTACAGTATTGTATCCCAGTTTTTTGATACGTGGAAGCACCTCTGTGGTGAACTCGCGGTAGGTACCTGTCCGCTCTTCCTCTGTAGCCATACCTACATGGGCCTCATAGATGAGCAGTGATGCCGGCGGCGGCGGCGACGGCTGGCTCATGACATAGCTCTCTGAAGGATGCCATACCTGAGCTGAAAAGATCTTTGTCACCTCATCCTGTACAGCACGGGTGGCATAGGCAGGTATACGTTCACCGCCGCCGCCGTTCCATCTGACAACCATTTTATACAGATCGCCATGTGAAATCATCTCCTCCGCAAACTCACCGACCCAATCGCCGACACCTGACCGGTGAAGCTTGTAGCGGTCATGCTCCTTCCATTCGCTGAATGTTCCGATGAGGGTTATTCCTGTAGCATTGGGGGCATGTTCCCTGAAGACCCAGCCTTTATCAGTGCGATGTAGTCCGTACCAGTGGTGTCCGTTGGCAAAGTCTGTCAGCTTGCGGTCTTCGCAAATAAGCTCTTCACGCTCCGTTAGATAGGTAAGCCGCGCCTCAATGACACTCTTGAAAGGGTCAAGCCAGGAATCAATATCGTAAAATCTCTTTTTCAATGCCGGAATCTTTTTCCAAGATACAAAAAGGTTAACACGTACGAGAGCATGGCAGTATCAAAGAATTAATAAAAAACAACAATAGTTTAAGTGTGGAATAATAATTATCTGAACTGATAATAGCGATGGCGAAGGTAGTTTTCTTATTTTTGAATCTTGCGAGCGCATTGACTTCGTCGAGCTCTCCGCCAGTGGCGGATCGGTTCCCCGAAGCTTGCTGCGGGGTTAGTGAGCATAAAAGTAATTATAGTAAAAGGATCGAAGATTCCTCGCAGTTTGCTGCGAAGGGCTTCAATTGCTGAATAAATTATGAAGGTACACTACGGCTACACGGGCATTGATTTCAGAGATCCGGTGATCACCATGGGTGTATTTGATGGTGTTCACCTGGGCCATCAGATGCTTCTGAAGCGTGTTGTTGAGGAGGCCCGCACGAGCGATGCTGACGCTGTGGCTGTCACCTTTGATCCGCATCCCCGCATTGTTCTTACGGGTGATCCCAGCCATCTGCGTTTTCTAAGTGATATCGGGGAGCGCATCTCACTCCTCCGGCAGGCAGGTATTGACCATCTTGTCATCATACCATTCACTCCTGAATTAAGCCGGATGACTGCGCAGGAGTTTGTTGATGAGATACTGTGCCGTCATCTGGGCCTCCGTCATCTCATCACAGGGTATAACCATCACTTTGGAAGTCAGCACGAGGGGGAGAGCAATACCATCATCAAATGTTCGGCCGAGATGGATTTCAGGGTCACACGCGAGGATGCATTCCGGATAGATGGTGAGGCGGTTAGCTCATCAGCCATAAGAAAAGCACTTGAAGCGGGCAACATCAGGAAGGCAGGAAGCATGCTTGGATACAATTACTCCGTTAGAGGAGAGGTAGTTTCCGGGAGAAAGATCGGGCGCGATCTGGGTTTCCCTACCGCTAATATCACTCCCCTGTTTCAATATAAACTTATACCCCGTTCAGGCGTATATGCCGTTGAGGCGCTGATTGAAGGAGACCCTGCCAGGCACCCAGGCATGCTTAACATCGGCCTTAGACCTACAATAACAACCAATGACGGAAGAAGCACCATAGAGGTTCATCTGATAGGTTTTGATGCAGATCTGTACGGCAAGGTGGTTACAGTTAGCTTTTGTGAACGGCTGCGTGATGAGATGAAATTTGAGAACCTTGATGCTCTTATAGCCCAGCTGGGAAAAGACCGTGAGATGACAATCACTCTTCTGGGTGGTTGAAGAATAGTATGACGATCACTCTTCTGGGTGGTTGAAGAATAGTATGACGATCACTCTTCTGGGTGGCTGAAGAATAGGATGAAGATCACTCTCACTGCTGGCTGAACAATTTACTGTTTTTTTAGTTATCTTTGCAGACCCCAAAAATAATACATTATGTCATTCGTTAACAACGATCTTCCATACAAGGTAAAAGATATAGCACTTGCTGAATACGGACGCAAGGAGATAGAAATTGCAGAGAAGGAGATGCCCGGTCTGATCTCTATCAGGAATAAGTATTCTGAATCAAAGCCTCTACGGGGCGCCCGTATCACCGGTTCACTTCACATGACCATTCAGACTGCCGTTCTTATAGAGACGCTGCGTGAGCTTGGTGCTGACGTACGGTGGGCAAGCTGTAATATATTCTCAACGCAGGATCATGCTGCATCAGCCGTTGCAGCTGCAGGTATCCCCGTCTTTGCATGGAAGGGTGAGACGCTGGAAGAATACTGGTGGTGTACCGTACAGGCGCTCTCGTTCCCTGGCGGCAAGGGTCCACACCTCATTGTTGACGACGGAGGCGACGCCTCACTGATGGTGCACATGGGATTTAAAGCCGAAAATGACCCTCCAATCCTTGATGTAACTCCTTCAAGCAGGGAAGAGGCTATTGTGCTTGATACTCTCAGAACATTACTCGCAGAAGATCAGACAAAATGGCACAGGACAGTTAAGGAGATGAAGGGCATCTCCGAAGAGACTACCACCGGAGTGCATCGTCTTTACCAGATGATGGAAGCAGGTGAACTGCTTGTCCCTGCCATAAACGTGAATGACTCTGTGACCAAGAGCAAGTTTGACAACCTCTATGGCTGCCGTGAGTCTCTTGCTGACGGCATTAAAAGAGCCACCGATGTCATGATAGCCGGTAAGGTAGTGGTTATTTGCGGTTACGGAGATGTGGGCAAAGGATCAGCCCGTTCAATGAAGTCATATGGTGCCAGGGTGATAGTGACCGAGATTGATCCTATCTGTGCGTTACAGGCAGCCATGGAGGGATTTGAGGTCAAAACGGTTGAGGATGCCCTTGATGAAGGAAACATATTTGTCACAGCCACCGGTAACCGCGATGTGATCACCATAGCACACATGGAGAAGATGAAAGATCAGGCCATAGTCTGCAACATTGGTCATTTTGACAACGAGATACACGTTGACGCACTCAATGCATACAATGGAATAAAGAAGATCAACATCAAGCCTCAGGTAGATAAGTACCTGTTCCCTGACGGTCACTCCATCTTCCTGCTCGCTGAAGGACGCCTGGTCAATCTGGGTTGTGCTACGGGCCATCCATCATTTGTCATGAGCAACTCATTCAGTAACCAGACACTGGCTCAGATAGAGCTATGGACAAAAGACTATGAGATAGGAGTCTACATGCTTCCGAAGTATCTTGATGAGGAGGTGGCGCGGCTTCACCTTGA
>CAYQNT010000117.1:1002-4641 GCA_964418865.1 uncultured Rikenella sp. | reverse complement strand
GGGTCAGGCTTACAAAGTTGACAAAGGCGCAGGCTGGTTATATAGGTGTTCCCCCTGAGGGGCCCTACAAGCCTGAGCATTACAGGTACTAAAAACCTTGCTGGTTAATACCTATTCCAGACATGAAGCGACTGTCCGGAGATGGCGGCCCTATATTGTTTTAGCTGGTATTGACCAGGGCCTGCTGCAGTGGGCACTCCCAACCCCGGAAGGGCGTAATTAGTGCCGCATTCGGGGCAGACAGCGAAAAGGAAGTCAATGTTAACGGCCTTACTTAACTGAGAGGTCGCAAAACAATGTGGGCATGTTCGGTCATAAGCATAGTATTCATAGTCATCTGCATGATATATTATGATACCGTTACCGTCATAACCGGCTGATTTAATTCCCCAGTTATTGGTTGAAGCCGAAACATATGTACTATTAGTTATAGCTGATACCAGGTCAAAGAAGTAAGGATCTGACTTAAGATCGACATAAAAGTCAACATATACGTTGGGGATCACGTTATTTTTCTCCTTGTTACATGACAATGTAATGAGGAGAAGCGCGGAGATGATGAAAAAAAGCCTTAAATTTGAACCTGACATGGGTGTTTTTACGTTTCTGCAAAAGTAACTATTTCTATCCTGATCGTATAGCTGAACAACGAAATGAAGAAGCAGTTAGTATTTTTAAGGCTCCTCGTCATAGTGACTACGTTACTATTCACTTTGCCTGTCAGCGAGTGCAGCGCTCAACGCTATGCCACGCGCAAATTCGAGAAGGAGACCTTTGGGAAGTCGCGCAAGAGCAAAGGGTTTGATGAAGGCAAAGCTCACGGTAAGGCAGCCAAGGCCATGAAGGAGCAGGAGAAGAAAAAAGCCATGCGCGCCAGCGAGGATGAGAAACAGCTCAAGGAGCTGAGAAAGCAGCATCTTGACAGGCAGAGTGCAGATACCAGGCTGCGCATGGAGACCAACATTAAAACTACTGACTTACAGTATAAAACCAAAAGGCAGAAGCAGAAAAAGGATCAGGTAAAGCCGGAATTGAACCAGCCCGGACAACCTAAGCCGGCGAAAGATCAGGCAAAACCGAAAACAAAGGATCCGGGCAAGCAGCCAAAGCTGAAGCAGCAGAAGCAGAAGGCTAAGTCAAAGATGGTAGATCCGAAGAAACAGCCAAAACTTAAACAACATAAGATTAAGAAATACTAACGATTATGGAAGATATAGGCAGTTTGGTTTTTTATGTTCTGCTGGGGGTCATTGCTATTGTAGGCTCCTTGCAGGGCAAGAATAAGAAGAAGGGTACTGCACCGAGGAATGTGTTTCAGAACAAACCGGCTACGACAACAGCCAGGCCGCCGGCCTCGTTTGCTAAGCCCGCTGAGCAGAGACCACAGTATATGTCTGCCGATCCTTCAGTGGAAGACAGATACAAGAGTCCCCCGGCTGACACTTACAATAACGAGGGCTCATTCCGCAAGCTCCTGGCTGAGGTTTTCAGCGATGAAGGATCAATCAGTAATCCAATGGCTGAGGCTTATAGTGATGAGGGATCAATCAGTAATCCAATGGCTGAGGCTTTCAGCAATGAGGGATCAAAGCGCAATCCAATGGCTGATGCTTTCAGTAAGGAGGGATCTATGTCGGGGAACATGGCTGCCGCCTTTGCTGCCGAAGGATCATCGGTATTCTTTGATGCCAGTTTGCAGGAATTTCTCCATAACGAGATAGCAGACAGCGAGATAGGCGATATAGCCGAATATGATTACAATACTATGCCTGGCAGTGACAAAACACTTGAGGATTTTAACCTTTGGAAAGCTGTGGTTTATTCAGCAGTGCTTAACAGAAAGGAGTACACATACTGATAACCTGATCATTACACTAGGGGCAGGATTTGTTTTTATTTTAAAGATTGTATATATTTGTTCTTTGAAGAGTTCCGGTACTGCCGGAATTCTTCTTATTTTTTAACCTATTACTGAAGAAATATGTCGGAATTTGTTTATGTCACAGAGGAGGGCCTGCGTAAGATGAAGGAGGAGCTTGATCTGCTCCGTAATGAAAGGCCGATTATATCGAGGATGATTGCAGACGCGCGCGACAAGGGTGACCTTTCCGAGAATGCTGAATACTCTGCCGCCAAAGAGGCGCAAGGGATGCTTGAGCTGAAGATAGTCCGTATGGAAGATCAGGTGGCAAGAGCACGTATCATTGACAGCTCAAGGATCAACACCACATCGGTGCAGATATTGAACAAGGTCAGGATACGCAATAAGAATAGCGGTGTCGAAATGGAGTATCAGCTGGTACCTGAGGGCGAGGCAAACCTGAAGGAGGGTAAGATAGCCGTTACATCACCCATTGCACAGGGGATTATGGGAAGGGAAGTGGGTGAGGTGGTCCAGGTAACGGTTCCTGCCGGTATTATTCCTTTTGAGATAATTGAAATATCAATATGAACTCAGCGAAGCTAAAAACGGATGGAAATAATTTTCCGGACAAGTGGTGTTCCTATCTAAGGGGAGCAGTCTGTGTGTTTATACGGATAAAATACTAATATCATGGCATCAATCTTTACACGGATCATCAACGGCGAGATACCCTGTTACAAGGTTGCGGAGGATGATCGATACATTGCCTTTCTCGATGTCAGACCGCTGAAGGCGGGTCATACACTTGTTGTTCCCAAACAGGAGGTGGATTATATATTTGATCTTGATGAGAACACGCTTGCCGGCATGATGCTCTTTGCACAGAAAGTAGCCAGAGCAATGAAAGAGGTTATTGACTGTAAAAGAATTGGAGTTGCAGTTCTTGGCCTTGAGGTACCACATGCTCACATACACCTTGTGCCCCTGATCAGGGAGGAGGATTTGCTTTTTACTAACCCCAGGGTATCAATCTCACCGGAAGAGAATGAGAAACTTGCCAGGGAGATAGGCGCACACGTGATGCTATGATCACCGGGATATAAAAAAAGCCCCCGTCATTTGACAGGGGCTTTTTTTATATCAGCATATTTCACTTCTTGCATGCGCTGCATGGAGTACCGGTAGCGGTGCCCTCCTTAACAGGTACCACTTCACTTTTGTTCTCAGCGCAGCCTGCAGCTGATGGGCATGTGGAGCAGTCTTTGCCTTTTGAGGCGGCAGCAGGCGCTGTCTTGCATGCATCCGCAACAGAGCCGCATACGTCGCACTTGCCGTCCTTGTTCTTATCTACAAAGGTGCACTCAGTCTTGGCGTGCTTCTTCTCCTTTGGCGCGGTCTGGGCAAAGACCCCTGCAGCTACCACCATCAGTGCGATGACGATAAGGCTGCCAATCATCCATTTCTTCATACTTGTAGTTAATTAGTTGAAAAATAAACGTTGGAAATATAGCAAAGATTATTACCTGGCAATATTATTATAACAATTATCATATATTTACATATGTTTCTCGCTGTGAGGTGGTTCATATTAGAGATATTGGTGACGATTTTCTTAGTCTGTTCCTGCCGCGTCTGTGCCTGGCATGCAGGGCTCATCTGGTGAGAGGTGAGAGGGTGCTTTGCACGGAATGCCTGGTATCAATGGCCAGGACTGATTTTCATTTGTGTCGCGACAACAGTCTTGAGCAAGCTTTCTGGGGCAGATGTATGGTAGA
>CAYQNT010000117.1:0-992 GCA_964418865.1 uncultured Rikenella sp. | reverse complement strand
TGCTGCCTTCTCTGTGTATAACCGGGGGAGCCGGATCAGGCGGCTTATTCATGCTCTTAAGTACGATGGCAGGAGAGATATCGGGAAGATGCTCGGTGAGCTCTATGGCTCCATTCTGGTTGATAGCGGCTTCATGATGGATATAGACCTCATTGTTCCCGTGCCACTCGACAGTATCCGGCAAAGAAGGAGGGGCTATAACCAGAGTGAATGCATAGCTGCAGGCATCTCATCTGCAAGCCGTCTGCCCGTCAGGAATGACATACTATGCCGCGCCGGAAGGTCAGGCTCACAGATAAAGCATGGACGTTATGAGAGATGGGAGAATGTAGAGGGACTGTTTTCCGTCAGGAGACCTGAAGAAATAGCAGGAAAGCATATCCTGGTGGTTGACGATGTCATCACGACAGGATCAACGATGGAGGCGTGTGTGAACGCACTTAATACTGTTGATGGCGTCACAGTGAGCGTGGTAGCTCTGGCAGCAGCGCAGAAGCTTACTCTTTGAATTTGTCTCTGGCAGCAGCGCAGAAGCTTACTCTTTGATCCTGTCGCTGTTCTTCTTTACGAAATCGCCCCAGTTTCTGTATCCTCCTGAAGCCACAGGCTTGTTGCTCTGATAGTAGTGACAGAGGGCCGCTCCGAGGGCATCAGTGGCATCAAGTACCATCTTATCAGTGCTAAATGAAAGGATGGTCTTGAGCATGGATGAGACCTGCTCCTTGCTTGCCTGACCCCGTCCGGTGATAGACATCTTGATCATTCTAGGGGCATATTCAAAGACGGGGAGATCACGGTAGAGGGCTGCAGAAATAGCTGCACCCTGCGCCCTGCCAAGCTTGAGCATGCTCTGTATGTTCTTTCCGAAGAATTGAGCCTCAATGGCAAACTCATCAGGGTGATACTGGTCTATCAGTGCGAGTGTCTGCTCAAAAATAGTACGTATCTTTTTAAAGTGATCCTCTTTCTTGCGGAGGTCTATTATCCCCAGG
>CAYQNT010000116.1:0-8188 GCA_964418865.1 uncultured Rikenella sp. | reverse complement strand
TGTGACTACCTCCTCGCATACCCTGATACAGCGGCCGCAGAGGATGCACTTTGAGAGTTCCCTGACTATGGCGGGACTCGACTGGTCACGACGGGGTTTGATCTTGCTTCCGCGTATGCGCCTCTCTCTCACCTGCATCTCGTCGGAGAGACGCTGCAGCTCGCAGTCGAGGTTACGGTCGCAATAGAGACAGTCGTCAGGATGGTTCGAGAGGAGGAGCTCCACTATTGTCTTCCTGGCCCTGATAACACGCGGTGAGTGGGTCTTTATCTTCATCCACTCTTCTACCGGTGCCGAGCAGGCAGTGACGAGTCTTTCGCGGCCCTCCACCTCTACCACGCACATGCGGCAGGCACCCGTAGGGGTGAACTCAGGCATACGGCAAAGGGTTGGTATGATGATGCCGTTGCGGTTAAGGGCTGAAAGAATGGTCTCTCCCTTCTCTGCCTTGATGTTCTTGTTATTTACTTCTATAGTGAACTGCATGGTTATTTTACTGTGACAGCGCTGAATTTACATACATCATAACATACACCGCAGCCAATACATTTGTCCTCAACTATGAAGAATGGCTGCAGTCTTGTACCGTAGATTGCATTAGTCGGGCATTTGTTGGCACAGACGGTACACCCTGTGCATTTATCTACATCAATGCTGAATGTTCTCAATCCGCGGCAGACATTGGCACGGCAGCGCCTGTCGAAGATGTGCTCCTCGAAATCCTCACGATAGTTGGCAAGGGCGCTAATGAAAGGGTTGGGTGCTGTCTGTCCCAGACCGCACAAAGAGGTGTCTTTCATCACTGAGGCTATTGTCTCAAGCTGCATTACCCCCTTGAACCTCTCAAGGGTGGCGTTGGAGTCATCGGAATGCGGTTTGCGGATAATATTTTCCAGTATCTCAAGCATACGTCCCGTGCCCTCACGGCAGGGGATACACTTGCCGCAGCTCTCCTTGTGGATGAACTCCATATAGAACCTGACGAAATCAACCATACAGGTAGTCTCGTCAATTATTATAAGGCCCCCGGAGCCCATGGCTATGCCGTTCTCCTTCAACACGTCGAAGTCGACCGGAAGGTCAAGATTCTCTTTGGTGATAAACGTACCCGACGGGCCACCTATCTGGAGCGTTTTGAATGCCTTGCCCTCTTTTATTCCGTCTGCTATCCCCTCGGTTATTGTTCTGAACGTTGTGCCCATCTCTACCTCTATCAGTCCTGTATAGCGGCCCCTGCCCCCCAGGGAAAAGAGCTTGGTGCCCTTGCTGGTCTCAGTGCCTATAGAACGAAACCACTCAGGTCCGTGTGACATGATCAGAGGCACATTCATCAGTGTCTCAACATTGTTTATCACTGTGGGCTTGCCATAAAGGCCGGCTGTTGTCGGGTAGGGCGGTTTAAGCTCCGGCATTCCGCGTTTGCCTTCAAGACTACCAATGAGGGCAGTCTCCTCACCACAGACGAATGCTCCGGCCTCCTCCCTGATGACAATATCAAGGTTAAAGCCACTGGAGAATATATTATGTCCGGTTATTCCGTAGCTCTTAGCAGCATCAAGAGCCTGTCTCAGTCTGGCGAGAGGATTAGGTGATCCGGCCTTGAGATAGATAACGGCGTTTGATGCCCCGATGGCGTATGATGCAATGCATATGCCCTCTATCAGCCTGTGCGGGTCACCCTCAAGCACTGACCTGTCAGCGTATGACCCCGGGTCACTCTCCTTGGCATTGCATATAAGGTACCTGTTGTCAGATGCTGAGTTGAGAGCATACTTCCACTTCAGTCCCGTGACGAATCCGCCGCCGCTACGGCCCCTGAGCCCGCTCCGTTCAACTATGTCACAAACCTCCTCATGGGTGTAGTTACGTATAGTCTTCAGGAAAGTGCGGTACCCTCCGCGTGCAATGTACTCCTCTATGCACTCAGGGTCATAACAGCCGCAGTTGCCCAGAACTATCCTTTTCTGCAGTTTAAAAAAAGGTATTTCTCCCAGGAAAGGTATCTCGTGCCATGCTTCAAAGCCGGTTGTTCCCGACTGGGCTACAAGATCTTCCTCAGGCATGTCATTGTGATATACGCCGTTGAGGACAGACTCCACCTTTTCTTCAGTTACATTTCTGAATATCAGCATATTTTTGCCGGGCAGGTGTATACATACCATAGGTTCAAAGGCAGCAGGGCCATGACAGCCTGTCTTCACCACACGGCCGCGTATGTTTTTTTCTTCAAGCCACACTTCTGCTGCCGCGGCACTCTTTTCACTTCCAGCTATGATGGCAGCTGACCCTGAAGCCACATAGATAACCGGCTCCGAAGGCTTGTCGCGACGGATCACCGCAAGCCTCTTTTCAGTAGCTGAGGGGAGGGTGTCTGAACTATACATAAGAACTTCCCTGGTAAGGAAATCCTTTATTTCGGTATCTGCAGTATCTTTCATTTCAGATCATCCAGTGCTTTGAGTTGTGTTATCATCTCAGGGATTTTTTCAGCCTTTACATGAGTGTAATAAGTCCCCCCTACATTTATCACCGGGCCCTCATTGCATCCGCCATGGCATGATGTCAGCTCATAGCTGAACCTGCCGTCGCGGGTTGTCTGTCCGGGTTCAATTCCCAGTGCCTCCCTCACTGCGCTTATCACGGCTGATGAGCCGTTGATGAAGCAGGTTGTGCCGTTGCATATTTTCAGGTGTACTCTCCCGGCCGGAAAGAATCTGAAGGTGTCATAGAAGGTTGCCAGGCCATAGATCTTAGTGGTAGACATACGGAGGAAGCTGCCAATCCGGACTATAGCTCCTTCAGAGAGGTACCCTTCTGCCTCCTGAACATCCTGAAGGATAGGGATGAGGCTCTCATGACTCCCTTCACGGTAACGGTTCAGAATATCATCTAATTTGCTCATTATTAAAAGGATCTGACTTTTCAAATCAATACAAAGCTACTTACTTTTATTGTTATTTCAAAAACATTGTTATTTTATTCACAAATAATGGTTGATATTAAATAAACTGTGGTGCTGTCGAAAAAAAATGTTGTACTTTTGACATTGTACGAATTGAAGGAAAAGGCGGTTGGGACAGACATACAACATAGAGATATGCCTTGGCAGCTCCTGCTTTTCAAGGGGTAACAAGGAGGTGGTGCAGGTGATAAGGGATTACCTGATAAAGAACCATCTCAATGACAAGGTGGTGCTCAGGGGAGCGCGCTGTATGAACCGCTGCAGCGATGGTCCATTTGTTATAATCAACGGAAAGACCTTTAATTCTATTGGTGTACAGGATATTGAAAAGATCCTGGAAAAAGAGTTGTTATAGCCCTTACTTTAGGGTATAATGCATTGAAGATGAACATTCCAAATCAGCTGGTTTACATAAATGATGATAAGTGCCGCAACTCTTACTCATGTGTAAGAGTATGCCCGGTAAATGCCATTGAGGTCAGGCCCGAGAGGTTGCACCCCTTTATTGTAGCCGACAGGTGTATCGGCTGTGGTCTTTGTTTCCTTGCGTGTTCTCCACGGGCCATTGAGTTCATGGATTCCAGAGTACAGGTGAAGAGTCTGCTTCAGTCGGGGCGTCCGACGGCAGCCCTGATTGCACCAAGTATTGCATCCGAGTTTGATGACATTACTGATTACCGCAAGTTTGTGGCTATGATAAGGAAGCTCGGCTTCACCTATGTTCATGAGGTCTCCTTTGGAGTTGATCTTGTCGCCTTCGCCTATAAAAAGCTCTTTGAGGAATCAAGAGGCAAGTACTACATTACAGCCAACTGTCCGTCCATTGTGGAGATGATTGAGAAGTATCATCCTCATCTTGTTCCCAACCTGGCTCCGCTGGTTTCGCCTACGATGGCAACGGCCATGGTTACACGTGATCTTTATGGAGAGGATGTTGCAAATGTTTTTATAGGACCATGCATAGACATCAAGGCCGAAGCCAACCTGTACAAGGATAGGAATCTCGTTGAAGCTGTACTTACTTTTATAGAGGTTCGTCAGCTTTTCGAGGAGAACGAGATACAGGAGAAGACCGTGAAGATGGCTGAGTTTGATCCGCCTTATGGCAACTGGGGAGCTCTATACCCCTACCCTGCCGGCATACTTCAGGCTGGAGGGATCAAGCGCGACATTGTTTCCAGCGAGATCATAACAGCCTCCGGCACCGAAGATGTCAGGGAGGCGGTCAACGACTTCGACCATCATATTGACACCATAAAGCACCATTTCAACCTCTTCTTTTGCCAGGGGTGCATGCTTGGCCCGGGAATGATAAGACATGATGAACGTTACAGGCGTCGTTCACTTGTCAAGCAGTATGCTGAAAAGCGCGTGGAAGTTCTTGATAAGGCACAATGGAAAAAGGATATGGACCGATGGTCAGCAATTGATCTCAGCCGCACCTTCACGGCAAATGACCAGCGCCTACCCGAGCCTACCCGTGATGCTGTCAATGAGGTCATGAAGATAATCGGCAAGGAGAATAGTTCAGAAGAGCTCAACTGTAATGCCTGCGGCTACGGATCATGCCGTGATTTCGCATCTACGGTGGCCAAGGGGCTGGCGGTACCTGAGATGTGCCACACATATAACCTGCGCAACAAGCAGGAGTATATTGAGACCCTGCGCCAGACCAACAGGAAACTGTCAGACACGAAAAAGGCACTCAAGGAGTCGGAGGCAAAGGCAATGAGAGAGAAAGACTCCGCCCAGGATGCCTCTGAAACGATGAACAGTATGCTCAACAAGCTCCCTAACGGTGTTGTCATCGTTGATAATGAACTTAAAATACTGCATTCCAACGAAAGGTTCCTTGAGATAATAGGCGAAGATGCCAAAGCTATAGCAGAGATCATTCCCGGCCTCAGGGGAGCAGATCTCAAAACCCTGCTGCCGTTCACCGTTTATAACATATTTTCATTCGTGCTGCGTGAGAATGAATCGGTAATCAGCCGTGACGTGCAGCTTGAAGACCGTATGTTCAACGTCTCCATCTTTCCTATAAGGCAGAACAGAATTGCCGGGGCTGTCATCCGTGACCTCTTCTCTCCTGAAGTGCAACGTGAGGAGGTAATAACAAGGGTATCAGACGCAATAGACAAGAACCTGGAGATGGTGCAGAAAATTGGTTTTCTTCTGGGCGAGGGAGCCTCAGAAACTGAGAAGATGCTCAATTCCATTGTTGAATCGTTCCGGCAGAAGAAGATCGGATCAGGTAAGTAGCCGGGAAAGGCAGTCATGGAGAGGGAATTTTTTATAGAGGTCAACAGCCAGCAGCGGAACCATCATGATGAGCGTATCTGTGGAGACGTATTCCTGTCAGAGAACGTGCGTGAGGAGAACCGTATAATCACCGTCCTCTCTGATGGCATGGGCCATGGTGTCAAAGCCAATATACTGGCCACCCTCACCTCCACCATGGCACTTAATTTCACCCGTGAACACAAGGAGCCTGACCGTATTGCCGAGATCATTATGAACACTCTCCCGGTCTGTTCCGAACGACAGTTAAGTTATGCCACCTTCTCTATCATTGACATGGAGAGTGACGGCCGGGCCAACATACTAGAGTATGATAATCCCCTGTGCATCATACTTAAGGGCAGTCAGCCCTTTGAGCCTGACTGGAAGGATGTGATTCTGGATAAGGGCAAGAACGCAGGCAAGCGTCTGCGCAAATGCACCTTCTACCCTGCCAAGGAAGACCGTATCATCCTGCTTTCCGACGGGGTGACCCAGAGTGGTATGGGTAGCAGCGCCTGGCCACTGGGATGGGAACGCGACAATGTGCAGCAGTATGCCTCGTCACTGGTGGCCAGTGATCTCTCTATATCCGCCGCCAACCTGGCTGGCAAAATAGTCAACATGGCTTATAAATATGATGAATATGAAGCCAAGGATGACATATCATGTGCTATACTCTACTTCAGGGAGCCACGCAAACTGCTCATCTGTTCCGGCCCGCCCTATGAGGAAGACAAAGACAAGGACCTGGCAGACAGGATCTCCGCCTACAATGGTAAGGTAATATTATGTGGAGGGACCACAGCTGATATTGTTGCCCGGGAGCTTGATTACAAGATCATTGATGAGCTCATCTTCGAAGATCCCGACCTTCCACCTGAGAGTTTCATGGAGGGCATTGACCTGGTTACTGAGGGCATCCTCACGCTGCAGAAGGTCAATGAGCTGCTTAAGGGCTACAAAAACAGTGTCAAGCTGGGCAAGGGGCCGGCAGACAAGATCGTAAAAATGATAATGGAGTGTGATGAGATAAATTTTCTGGTAGGCACACGCATCAATGTGGCTCACCAGGACCCAACCCTGCCTATTGATCTTGAGATACGCCGCACGGTGGTAAAGAGGATATCGCGTATCCTTGAAGACAAGTGGCTCAAGCAGGTCAGTATCGACTATATCTGAAATAGTCGTTAGCCCGTCTGTAGAGGAATGACATCACCTCCGGCAATGACAGATTGCGCGGCATTCGCCTGAATACCCTGATACCCTCTATCTCATCCGTGTCGCTGATGTTGCCGAGCCTGTCTACCTCAGCATAGAAAAGCCTGCCATAAAGCTTTCCCCGGCCGGCGTCAACTGAATAATAGGTTACAGGCTCCATTATAAAATCAGTCGCTCCCGTCTCCTCGGTCAGTTCCCTCACAGCAGCCTCAACGGTATCTTCACCTGCCTCAAGATGGCCTGCGGGCAGCTCGTACCCTCCCCTGATATGGTGCTTCACAAATAGCCAGCCGTCACTATGCCGGGCGGCAATGACCACATAGGAGACCATTTTCAGCTCTATACTCCCGGATACCAGTTCAACAACCACCATAATTCAAAAGTAACTCAAAATGATAATATAGCGCCTGCTTACATGTTTAATCACTCTGGTCAATTAGCTTAGCCGCCTATCCGTCAGATGGCAGACCGATTTCCGGCAGCGTGCTGCGAAACTTGCTCCGGAACTAATACCGATTTATTATTATTTTTGTCACAAACAGTTACGATGCTTTTTCTACTTATACCAATACTTTCAGATATCTGGCTCTGGTATGCTTTGATCACTGACCTGAGACATCGGAACCTTGTTTTTAAAGCCATTGTGCTGACGGTAAAGGCTTCGCTCACAGTTGTTCTGCTATACCTCACCATAAGAATAGCAGTATATGACGGTGAATTTGCCACGGCGGCCAATGCATACATGCATGATGTATTCGGACTGACAGGCTTCCTGATTGTTATTGCCGCGCTGGCATCTGCTTTCTTCAGGCTTGCCGGGCGTATTGCACGACGGATCCGCCATAAAGAGACTGGCAGAGCAGGCCTTTTGAATATCATCTTCTTCCTGTTTCTGGTCATACTCGTTGCTGACGGTCACTTTCGTCAGAGATTTGATATCAGGGTTGTAAGGGAGGATATCACTATCAGAGGACTTGATCCTGCTCTCAGCGGGATGAAGATTGTATTGATATCTGACCTCCACCTCCCATCATGGTACAGGAACTATGACCGTCTGGAAGATATCATGTCCATGATCAACCGTGAGGATCCCGACCTGTTGATTAATACAGGCGATTTCGTCTCATACGGATGGCAGGAGTTCGGCAGATGTGACACTATACTGCGTAAAACTCATGCGAAGTATGGTGCCTTTGCCGTAGTAGGGAATCATGATGACGGTACCTATCACCCCGGTTATGATCAGCGTTACGGAGACGAAAGCGCTGCGATGCTAAGGCAGAGTATCACAGCATCAGGTTATCTGTTGCTGTCAGACACGTCGGTGATCATAAACCGTGAAGGTGTTGCAATTGCGATAGCGGGAGTCGTCACTCACGGCCATCATCTGAAGATGAGATACGGTGACTTCAGCAGGGCACTCGGGCAGACACCTGACACCCTCTTTACACTCTTGTTGCTCCATGACCCCGCAGGATGGGATCATGCCCTGGCATTTGCAAACCAGCCGGAACTGACCCTCTCAGGCCATACACACGGGATGCAGTTCGGGCTTCCGGGCGGGCGCATCTCTCCGGACGTATGGATACAAAAAAGATGGAAAGGGCTCTATCGGCAAGGTGAAAACAACCTTTTTGTTACAGTTGGCCTGGGAACAATGGGTATGGCTGTCAGGATCTTCATGCCCCCTGAAATAGTCGTTATTACGGTAAAACCCGGTTGAAC
>CAYQNT010000115.1:0-8234 GCA_964418865.1 uncultured Rikenella sp. | reverse complement strand
AACCGGGGACACACGGATTTTCAGTCCGTTGCTCTACCAACTGAGCTATGGTACCATTTCGGTCGGCAAATATATTGCTTTTTTATTTCCTCTGCAATAGCTCCCATTTACTTTATTGAGAGCCAGATCAAAGCTTTTTGCGTCTGGCTTCACTGTGCTCGTGAGTCAGATCAGGCCTTGTCGTGTTTGGCTTCACTGTGCTCGTGAGTCAGATCAGGCCTTGTCGTGTTTGGCTTCACTGAGCTAGTAAGCCTGCCCGGTCATGCATATTGATACATGGAGGTTTCATGTTATCTTTGCCCATTCGCATATCAACCATGGATCTTACCTTTCACACACTCCCAAACGGCATCAGGCTGGTGCACTACGCAATAGCAAGCGAGGTGGCTCATTGCGGCGTGATAATCAACGCCGGATCACGGGATGAGCTGCCCGGAGAAAACGGCGTGGCCCACTTCATTGAACATATGCTCTTCAAGGGAACAACACACCGCAAGTCATACCATATACTCAGCCGTCTGGAGGATGTAGGCGGAGAACTTAACGCATACACTACCAAGGAGGAGACAGCCATACATGCATCATTTCTAAAAGAACACTATCAGCGCGCCATGGAACTGCTGACAGACCTTCTCTTCTCTTCAACCTTCCCCCTTGCCGAAATAGAAAAGGAGAAGGAGGTAGTAATAGAGGAGATCAATTCCTACCTCGACACACCGGCTGAATGCATATTTGATGAGTTCGAAGAGCTGACCTTTCCTGACCAGCCCATCGGCAGAAACATACTCGGCACTCCGGAGACAGTGAAGATAATTACGGCAGGCTCTCTCCGCAAGTTCATCAAGAGGAACTACTCAACCTCACAGATGGTCTTTTGCTCAGTAGGCGCCATCAGCCCGAAGAATATTATCTCTTTATTTGAAAAACATTTCAGCCGGATAGAGACATCCAACGGCCTCCGCAGGGAAAAAACTGAGTACAATTATTCTCCCTTCACTATAGAAAGGAAGAAGGAGACCTGGCAGAACCACTGCATCATAGGAAATATAGCGTATGACCTTCACAACAGCAAGAGGATGGGCCTCTTTATGCTGAATAATATCCTCGGCGGACAGGGCATGAACTCACGCCTTAACCTCTCACTGCGCGAGAAGCGAGGATATGCCTACAATGTTGAGTCGATGTACAGTCCTTATACAGACACCGGGCTGGTCACAATCTACTTCGGCACTGATAGTCGCAACCTGAATAAAAGCATTGCACTCATCCACTCTGAGCTTGACAGGCTGAGGCTCCAGCCGCTGGGAACCCTGCAGCTCTCAAGGGCAAAAAATCAGATCAAAGGCTATCTCGCCAGAGCGTATGAGAACCATGAGAGCCTTATGCTCAGCCTGGGAAAGAGCCTTCTCATATTCGACCGCATTGAGAGCGTGAGTGAGATATTCCGTAAGATTGATGCCGTGACAAACAGCTCACAGAAACAGCAGATGTCATCTTTGAAAGATCATCTCTCTCAACACTGATATACAGGCAGAATGGAGAAAGATGCTGATTCAACAATGAGATACAGGCAAAATGGTGGAAGACACTGATTCTACAATGGTATACAGGCAAAATGGAGAAAGATAGTGACGGGTACATCAGGGAGCATAGTACGCCTGAGGACAAGGTACTGGAGGAGCTCTACCGTCAAACGCATCTCTATGTTGTCAACCCGAACATGATCTCGGGGCACATCCAGGGAAAGTTTCTGGAGATGCTCTCACATATGATCCAACCTTCACAGATTCTTGAAATAGGGACCTATACCGGTTACTCGGCCATTTGTCTGGCACGCGGACTGAAGAGCGGAGGTCAGCTGCATACAATAGAGATCAATGATGAGCTTCAGGAGATGATCACTCACTACTTCGCCCTCGCAGGCGTGACCGATAGGGTGACACTTCACACCGGCAGGGCACAGGAGGTCATCCCCTCGATGAGCTACACCTTCGATCTTGTATTTATTGACGGCGACAAACGCGAATACTGCGAATATTTTGATCTCATCTTCGATAAGGTGCGTAAAGGCGGATTTATCATTGCCGACAATGTGCTGTGGGGCGGCAAGGTGGAAAGTGCAGAGGCGCTGAAAGATCCTCAGACAAAGGGTGTTGTGATGTTCAACGAAAAGATGCGCAATGACCAAAGGGTTGAAAAGATAGTATTATCCCTGCGCGATGGACTCATGATCATACGTAAAAAATAAGGATGGTACGATTTTTGCGAATATATTGACAAAGAACGGTGACATGAAAAAAATATTGGTTTTCATGCTCGTAATGATTACGGGCTTAGCATTAACGGCGCAGGACCTCCAGAAGCTGGCAACCAAAGGTGCAGTGAGACTCTTTGGAGACAAGGATGATCTAACATCTGTCATTCAGATCGTACCTGAGGGCACTGTGGTTGAAGTAATAAAGGCTGATACAGCCTATACCCTTGTACGTTTCAGTGAGGTTGAAGGATACATCAGATCAGACAAGCTGACAGCATCTCTGCCGGTAGTATATGCATCACAGCCAACACAGAAGGCACAGGAAGCGACTGCACAGGTTTATCAGGAACAGGCAGTTCCCGCAAGGCCGCAGGCTGAAATGCAGCAGGAGTATGCTCCTGCCAACAGGTATGAGGCACTGGTCAGCATGTACGGCGCTGACATCGGCATACCTCTATACCAGCATAAGGTATGGAAGGGCATCAACACTGACATGGCGCGTGACAGCTGGGGCAAACCTATTCAGATAAACCGCACGTACGTCGATCAAAGCGTGGATGAAGAGTGGATCTACTCCAAGAAATACCTCTATTTCAGGGACGGAGTGCTGATCGAATGGGGTCCGGTAAAATAGCATTTTATTAAACTCAATATACACCGGTGCCTTCACGGTACCGTCACAAAAAGAAGAAACATCCGACGGGGTGTTTCTTTTTTTTTACGGCAATCCAGCAGGTTTTACATCCCGAATAATCAAATAAAAACCTTCAATACTGGAATGGAATACAAAATGTGTATTTACCCCAGAGCAAGATTTGAGCTCTTTTTCCGCAGCCAGCTGCAGTTAGCTGCAGGGGATTTCACCGGTAAAGATTAAAAAAAAAGCGCCCCATTTTATATTATGAGACGCCTCTAAAATCTTTGAGCGGGAAACGAGACTCGAACTCGCGACCCCGACCTTGGCAAGGTCGTGCTCTACCAACTGAGCTATTCCCGCAATTGTGACTGCAAAAATAACATTTTTTCCATAAAAGCAATTGTTTTTATAAATTGCCTATGTCTAAGACCTGTCTCTACCCATGGATGATAATAAATTTCAGGCAAATCGGATTACTTCAGCAATTTCCGGATATTATATAATTTGTTGAGTGCCTCCATGGGCGTCAGGTTGTCAAGATCAAGGCCCAACAATGCATCACGTATCTGCTTCAGCACCGGATCATCAAGCTGATAGATGCTAAGCTGGTACCCCTCACGTTGAACGGCCAGCTCATCAACAGGCTTACCCAGGCTCTGGCCGCCTCTGCCCTCCTCAAGTAACTTCAGTATCTCATCAGCCCTGCCCACAACGCTCTTAGGCATCCCTGCCATGCGTGCCACATGTATGCCGAAGCTATGCTCACTCCCACCCCTCTTCAACTTGCGGAGGAAGATCACTCTGTTATCCAGCTCTTTGATTGAGACATTGAAATTCTTCACCCTTCCAAAGGTGTTCTCCATCTCGTTGAGCTCATGATAGTGGGTGGCAAAGAGCGTTTTAGCCCGGTAACGGTTCTCATGAATATACTCAACCATAGCCCACGCTATGGAGATACCATCATAAGTGCTCGTCCCGCGACCTATCTCATCAAGCAGTATCAGGCTGCGGTCAGAGAGGTTATTGAGTATGCTTGCCGCCTCATTCATCTCAACCATGAAGGTTGATTCGCCAAGAGAGAGGTTGTCGGATGCCCCTACCCTTGTAAAGATCTTGTCTACGATACTCAGGCGTGCCTCTCTGGCAGGGACGAAACATCCTGCCTGTGCCATTATAACTATTAGGGCAGTCTGTCGCAGCAGGGCTGACTTACCTGACATGTTTGGCCCGGTGAGAATAATCACCTGCTGTTCGTCATTATCGAGCCAGACGTCATTAGGTACATATGGGTCATCAGGCGGCAGCTGCCTCTCAATGACAGGATGACGGCCATCCTTGATGTCAAGCACATGGCTGTCATCAAGAACAGGCCTGGCATATCCGTACTCATCGGAGATGACAGCGAATGATCTCAGGCAGTCGAGCCTCCCTATGGCTGCCGCATCAGCCTGCATGAAAGTTATGTAGGGTGTGAGTGACGCCACCAGTTCATTAAACAACGTTGTCTCAAGAGCAAGTATCTTTTCACCGGCACCGAGGATCTTGCTCTCATACTCCTTCAGCTCTTCGGTGATGTATCTTTCAGCACTTACAAGTGTTTGTTTCCTTATCCAGTCCTGCGGCACCTTGTCCTTGTGAGTGTTGCGTACCTCGATGTAATATCCGAAGACATTGTTATAGCTTATCTTCAGCGAGCTGATACCCGTTCGTATGCTCTCCCTCTGCTGCAGGTCATTAAGGTAATCTTTCCCACTGTAATAGATCCTCCGCAGTTCGTCAAGCTCATCTGAGATACCTTCGGCTATTACATGCCCCTTGTTTATAGAGACAGGCGGCTCTGGTGCCAGCGTATGGTCTATGATCTCTTCCAGCTCGGGACAGGGATCGAGGCCTGATGCCAGTGACACCAGTGGCTGGCAACTGCATCCGGCGAACAGCTTCTTCAGTTCACCAATAGCAGACAGTGCCCTCCTTATCTGCGCCACCTCGCGAGGTGTTACTCTGCCCACAGCCACTTTGCTGAGAAGCCTCTCCAGATCGCCCACCTCTCTGATATTCCCTTCCATGGCCTCCATTACTCCACCATTACTCATGAGGAACTCAACAATGTCAAGCCTGGTGTTAAGCATATCTATATCTTTCAGCGGGAGCGATATCCATCGCTTCATCATTCGTCCACCCATGGGAGAGATAGTACGGTCAACAATATCTATCAGCGTCTTTGCCCCCTCGTATGGCGAGTGGAAAAGCTCAAGGTTGCGTACTGTGAACCGGTCAAGCCAGACGTACTTCTCCTCCTCGATGCGCGATATATGGTTGATGTGCCCCAGCTTCTCATGCCGGGTCATGTCAAGGTAATATAGTATAGCCCCGGCAGCGATTATCCCGTTCGGGATACCCTGAACACCAAATCCTTTCAGTGAGGCAGTGCCAAACTGCTTCAGCAGCCTGTCATTCGCCGTCTCAGGTGTGAATATCCAGTCGTCAAGCTTGTATGTGTAAAATCTGCTGCCGAACCTCTCGCGGAACAGGTCTGACTTCCTCTTCTCATAGAGCACCTCACGCGGATGGAAGTTATTCAGTATCTGCTCAGCATGCGGCGTATCACCTTCGGTTACGAAGAACTCACCGGTAGAGACATCAAGCAGGGCCACCCCCACTGCCTGCTTATCTATATGTATTGCTGCAAGGAAATTGTTCTCCTTGTGATTCAGCACGTTGTCACTAAAGGAGACGCCTGGTGTGATCAGCTCCGTGATACCTCTCTTGACAATGTTCTTTGTCAGCTTGGGATCTTCCAGCTGCTCGCAGATGGCCACCCTCTGCCCAGCCCTGACAAGCCTTGGAAGATAGGTGTCAAGAGCATGGTAGGGGAAACCGGCAAGCTCGACGAAGCTCGCCGCACCATTGGCACGGCGTGTGAGGGTGATACCCAATAATTCAGAGGCTAGTATGGCATCCTCGCCGAAGGTCTCGTAGAAATCGCCCACCCTGAAAAGTAGGATAGCGTCAGGGTGTTTGGCCTTGACGGCATAGTACTGCTTCATCAGCGGTGTTTCAGCGTATTTGTGCATCTGAGATATTTAAAATTCCGGCCTGTCTCTATGGCGCGAAACAAAATTAAAAATCTCCCGCAACATATGCACCACTTTTGTCATAAATAGTCAGAAGCGGATTATATACCTTTGTCAGTACCGTAATAAAATGAGCATTCAAATTTAAAATATAAATGATGAAAAAAGTACTGATCCTCGGTGCAGGCATGGTTTCAAAACCGATGGTAGATTATGTTCTTTCAGCAGGTTTTGAAATAACGATTGCCGATATGGAGAAAAAGAAGGCTGACATGGTTCTCGGTGGTCGCAGCAATGGGAAATCAGTTGCCTGGAAGAGTGATGACACAGATGCTCTTTCAGCAATGGTCAGGGAGCATGACATTACCGTCAGCCTGCTGCCCTACAAGTATCATGTTGACGTGGCTAAGGCATGTCTGAAGCATAAGAAGTCGCTGGTGACCACATCATACGTATCTCCGGCCATGCAGGAGCTGCATGATGATGCTGTAAAAGCCGGAGTGATCTTCCTTAATGAGTCAGGGCTTGATCCTGGCATTGACCATATGTCAGCCATGCGCATCATTGACAACGTAAGACAGAAAGGCGGTAGAATCGAGGAGTTTTATTCGCTCTGCGGTGCCCTCCCCGCCCCTGAAGATGCAAACAACCCCTTTGGATATAAATTCTCATGGAGCCCTAAGGGTGTGGTCCTTGCCAGTCGTAACGGCGCCACATATCTTAAACATGGAGTTACTGTCAATATCGATCCCATCAACCTCTTCAAAGACCGGTTCGCACACTTCTTCCCCGGTGTCGGCGACCTGGAGGTATACCCCAACCGCGACTCAGTAAGCTATGCCGATATTTACGGGTTAAAGGGTATCAAGACCATATATCGCGGCACATACCGCTACAAAGGATGGTGCGAGTCTCTTGACCTGATAAAGGCTATCGGCCTGATTGACGATGGCGATCAAGATTATACCGGCAAGACATACCGGCAATTTGTGGCTGAGAAAGCAGGGGTACCGGGTATAGATTTCAGGAGAGAGCTTAAGGAAAAGCCGGGGCTCAATCCCACTGACAAAGCCCTTGAAGCTTTCGAATGGCTGGGGCTCTTCTGCGACACCCCAATGGGATATGCCACCACCTCACCTTTTGAGATCACCTCTGATCTGATGATTAGAAAGATGTGGTTGAATGACAATGAGCGTGACATGGTTAACATGCAGCACCTCTTCCTTGCCACTTACCACGACGGTAAGAGCGAGGTGATAAGCTCAAGGATGCTCCAGTTCGGCTCACCGCAAACACACACTGCCATAGCCAGAACAGTAGCCCTACCGGCTGCCATGGCAGTAAAAATGATACTTACCGGAAAGATAAATCTGCACGGCGTGTACCGCCCAATACTCCCTGAGATCTATAACCCCATCCTAAATGAGCTTGAGGCAAACGGCATCAAGATGGAGGAAGAGTACGGGCTGCCGGTTGAAACCATGATCAAATAGCGATTCACAACCTGCGAAGAGTCTGAGGTCATACGGCAGATCAGAGCGTCAAGTAAAAATTCGGTTATCAAACCCGCTAAAGCCTCAGATAGAAATCCTTTGCTGGGCCGTCAGAATTTCAGATAAAAATCCTTTGTGAGGGAGACATACTCTTCGGAGTAAATATGTCTCCCTCCTTTTTCAATTACTATCTCCGTCTCATCAAATCCGTCATTATTACCGGATAGCGTCATCAGCACCCTTGCCGGCGGCAGTGACGGCGTGGGCCTGACAGTGAGCTTACGGCTGCAGAACCATCCGGAAGAAGAAGCCATCGCCTCAAACAGTATTGCTTCGGAGAGAGGCAGTATCAGCTGCAGGGTGCCCTCCGGAGCCAGTAGCCGCTGAGCAGCCTCAAGAAGCTCAAGATGAGTAAGCGTGACGGTGTGGCGTGGGGCTGCCCTGCGGGTATCACGATTAGGTAGTGAGGCATGGAAGAATGGCGGGTTTGTTATTATAGTGTCAAACCGCAAGCCATGTTCAGGAAGATAATCCTGCAGAGTACTGTTGACCATAGTGATCCTTTCGTTCCACGGACTATCGGCAATATTTTGTCCGGCCTGAATAAATGAATCTCGGTCAGGTTCAATGGCCACAATAATTGCATTACTCCGCTGTGCCGCCATGAGGGCCAGAATGCCTGTTCCGGTACCAATATCAAGCACAGACTGCGCCCCGTCAAGGCTGACCCATGCTCCAAGTAACACGCTGTCAGTAGTGATCATGAAAGCCGC
>CAYQNT010000114.1:0-8323 GCA_964418865.1 uncultured Rikenella sp. | reverse complement strand
AGGTCTGAAGGTCTGAAGGTCTCAAGGTTTGAAGGTCTGAAGGTCTCAAGGTCTCAAGGTCTGAAGGTCTCAAGGTCTGACGACTGCAGGACCAGGGCCGAGTGTTAAGTCCCGACATAGTATGTCGGGATAGCGAGGAGCCAGACTGCAGGGATGGCCATCACACCGCAAGACAATTATTATCCAAAGTCGTCAAACGCTATGTTCTCCGACGGCACGCCTAGGTTGTCAAGCATACGCAGCACAGCTGAGTTCATCATCGGGGGGCCGCAGAGATAATACTCTACCTCTTCGGGCAGGTCAAGCTTGTCCAGATAGTTGTCAAGCAGCACCTTATGAATAAATCCCGTGTAACCGGTCCAGTTATCTTCCGGCAACGGCTCTGAGAGTGCAATATTGAAGGTGAAGTTTGGAAACTTCTTTTCAAGTTCCCTGAACTCATCCTCGTAAAATATCTCTCTCTTTGATCTGGCACCATACCAGTATGATATCTTACGTGTCGACTTCGCTGTCTTCAGCAAATGGAAGATATGTGATCTCAGAGGAGCCATGCCGGCGCCTCCCCCCACATATATCATCTCGTTCTCCGTATCTTTGATATGGAAATCGCCAAAAGGTCCACTGATAGTCACCTTATCTCCCGGCTTGCATGCAAAAATATAAGACGAGCTTATTCCGGGTGGCACCTTAAGCCATTTACGGTTCTTGTCCATGGGCGGTGTAGCTATCCTGATATTCAGAATTATCTTGTTCTTTTCTGCCGGATAGTTGGCCATTGAGTATGCCCTGAAGGTCTCCTCGGTGTTCTTCGTCTTCAGACTCCACAGGTCAAACTTATCCCAGTCGGGTCGAAATTCGTCCTCCACATAAATGTCCTTACTGAAGTCTAGCTCATAGCGTGGTATATCAATCTGGATATATTCACCGGATTTAAAGTTCAGGTCTTCACCCTCAGGCAGCTTCACCACAAACTCTTTTATAAAAGTTGCTACGTTTCTGTTTGATACTACCTCACACTCCCATTTTTTTATTCCCAGTATTGCCTCCGGCACGTGTATGGTCATGCTCTCGCGCACCTTTACCTGGCATCCCAGACGCCAGTTATCAAACTGCTCGCGGCGTGTGAAGAAGCCTGTCTCGGTAGGCAAAATGGCTCCTCCGCCCTCAGTAATCTGGCACTTGCACAATCCGCATGTGCCGCTTCCCCCGCAGGCTGACGGAAGGAAAACCCCGTTACCTGAGAGCGTGGAGAGCAGGCTTGAGCCCGGTGAGACTACCAACTCACGCTCATTGAGTTTGAGTTTGATATCACCCTGCGGCGTAAGCTTCTGCCTGGCAAATAGCAGCAGTACCACCAGCAGTATCATCACCAGCACAAACACTACAATGCTTGCAAGAACAGTACCTGCAATAGATAAACCTAATATCATCTCTAAATGTATTTCATTATAGTTTGATACCGAGGAAGCTCATGAAGGCTATCCCCATCAGCCCTGTAAGAATAAAAGTTATCCCCAGTCCGCGTAGCGGGGCAGGAACATTCGAATAGCGCATCTTCTCCCTGATGGCAGCCAGGGCCACAATAGCCATCAGCCACCCTATGCCTGACCCCAGTCCAAAGACGGCAGCCTCACCAATGTTGCTGTACTCTCTCTCCTGCATAAACAGTGAGGCGCCGAGGATGGCGCAGTTCACCGCAATGAGCGGAAGGAAGATACCCAGTGAGTTATAAAGGGCAGGACTGAATTTCTCTATGACCATCTCCACCAGCTGTACTATAGAGGCAATGACAGCTATGAACATAATAAATGAGAGGAAGCTCAGGTCAAGCGAGGCGAAGCTGTCGCTAAGCCATGACAGTGCCCCTTTCTTAAGCACAAACTGCTCAAGAAGGTAGTTCACCGGCACGGTTATCAGTAGCACGAAGGTGACAGCAATACCCAGTCCCATAGATGTCTTCACTGTCTTCGATACTGCCAGGTATGAGCACATACCCAAAAAGTATGCGAAGATCATGTTGTCGATAAAGATCGACTTGACGAATATGTTGATTAAGTTTTCCATGATCAGCAGTTCTACTTGGTTTCAACAAGTGACTTATTACGGCTTCTCTGCACCCAGATGATAAGCCCCACAGTAATGAGGGCCATTGGCGGCAGTATCATCATGCCGTTATCCTCATAACCGAAATTGTATACTCCAAGCTTCTCCATCACCGGGAAGCCCATTATGCTTCCGCTACCCAGAAACTCACGGAAGAAAGAGACAATGATCAGTATCAGCCCGTAGCCTCCTGCATTACCCAGCCCGTCAAGGAATGAGGGCCACGGTTTGTTCGACATAGCGAACGCCTCGAGGCGTCCCATAAGGATACAGTTGGTTATTATCAGCCCCACGAAGACTGAAAGCTGCTTGCTGACGTCAAAAGCGAAGGCCTTAAGAAACTGATCGACAATGATAACCAGAGTGGCTATCACAACCAGTTGAACAATGATCCTGATGCGCCCGGGTATCCTCTCCCTCATGGCTGCTATCACAACGTTAGAGGCTGCCAGCACCACCATCACCGAGATTGCCATGACTATGGCAGGCTTCATCTTGACAGTCACGGCCAGTGCAGAGCAGATCCCCAGCACCTGTACGGTGATGGGATTATCCTGTCCAAGCGGGTTTTTCAATAGTTTTATATTCTTTGCCGAAAACAACGGCTCCTTCTCTTTCTGTTCCATATCTATCTCCTTTCTTCCTTAAAGTACTTGTCATATTTGATCAGGCAGTCATGTAGCATGTCTTCCAGACCCTTGCTGGTTATGGTGCCACCTGAGATCGCATCCACTTTGTGAGGATCTGACTTGTCGGCGCCACCCTTAACCACCTTCACTGATACGAATGATCCTTTATCATATAGTTTTTTATCCAGGAACTGATATTCGAAACTGGTAGTGTTTATCTCAGCGCCGAGGCCCGGGGTCTCTCCCTTATGGTCAAAAGTGACCCCTGCAATGGTCTCCATATCCTCCTTCAGGGATACATATCCCCAGATAGGGCCCCACAGTCCTTTCCCCTCAACGGGCAGCACATGAAGAGTATCTCCCTGGTCTGTCACTGCAATATAGACCGGCAGGTACTGATCAGCAATGGGTTTCCTCTGTTCTGCACGTAGAGAGACAGTGAAAGCATCAACACCCTCAATCACGATGCCTTCGGTATTAATGACAAAGCTCTTCTTAATATGCTTATCGTAGAGCTCTTCAGCATTTGTCTTGTCAGAGACAACATTCATCGAGGAGAGGATATTCATCTTCTTCTCCACCTCAACGTTCCTTTCCTGTCTGGGTTGCAGCAGCATGGCCGTCAGAGAGAGGACGATGGCGACGAAGACAACCATCACCACCGAGAAGACCATTATATATTTATTACTGAATTGTTTCATCTCATGTGTTGTTAAGTAGTCTTTATTCGTTTTTGCCTTCTGCTCATATTGGCATTAACCACGTAGTAGTCTATCAGCGGCGCGAAGACATTCATCAGCAGTATGGCAAGCATTGTACCTTCCGGATAGGCAGGGTTAAAGACTCTGATGATCACTACCATTATTCCCGCGAGGGCTCCGTAGATGTACTTGCCGGTGTTGGTCTGTGCTGCCGTGACCGGGTCAGTGGCCATGAAGACAGCGCCAAAGGCAAAGCCGCCCATGATCAGGTGGTAATATGCTGGTAACTGTGAATACTCGTTAGTGCCCGCAACATTCAGCAATAATCCCATTCCCAGTGCCCCCAGCGTCATGCTGAGCATTATGCGCCAGCTACCCACTCCGGTCACCAGCAGTATAAAGGCGCCAATAAGTATTGCGATAACCGACGTCTCACCCGCCGATCCGGGTATGGTACCAATAAACATTTCCATTGCTGACGGCAGATTCCCTATCTCGTCAAGCTTGGCCATCGCCAGCGGTGTTGCTCCGCTGAAGGCGTCAATGCCTCCTCCCTGTGTCAGTCCTTCAATCCATACCTTGTCGCCCGTCATCCAGCCAGGGTAGCTGAAGAAAAGGAATGCGCGGGCGGTAAGCGCAGGGTTGAGGATGTTCATCCCCGTGCCTCCGAATATCTCCTTGCCAATGATGACAGCAAAAGCCACCGAGACAGCAAGCATCCAGAGAGGAACGTCTATGGGCATGATGAGCGGTATGAGCATGCCGGTAACAAGGTAGCCCTCATTGATCTCATGGCCTCTTATCTGCGCAGCAACAAACTCAATCCCAAGCCCCACCAGGTAACTAACTATTATCAGCGGTAACAGCTTTAGGAAGCCGAACCAGAACATTTGCATCAGCGTCCAGTCTACTATACCGAATGCCCTCGTATGCTGAAGGCCAATGTTGTATGAACCGAACAGCAGGGCAGGCATCAGTGCTATGACAACGATGATCATCATGCGCTTCATATCCATGTGGTCTCTTATGTGGGACCCCCTGGAAGTGACCTTGTCAGGAACAAAAAGGAATGTTGCAAAACCGTCATATACGGAATGCAACTTTTCAAGACGGCCTCCTTTCTCAAAAAGAGGCTCTATCTTCTTCATTTGCTTCAGCAGGAAATTCATAAGTAATCTTGTTCCTATAATTAGTTCATCTCTTTTATCATCATGTTGATGCCGCTGCGGATTAACTCCTGTATCTCTGTCTTTGAAGGATCAATATACTCGCACAGCGCGAAATCCTCCTCAGCCACCTCGTAAATACCAAGGTTCTCCATAAGCTCTATCTCGCCCGCCATTATGGCCTTCAGCAAGTGCACAGGATAAATATCCATCGGAAGAACGTTTTCATAATGGCCGGTAATGACGAAAGCCCGGTGACCGCCATGGAGGTTGGTGTCCATCTCATACTCTTTCCTGGGCAGCATTTTTGAGAGGAAGGCCCTCCAGTAACTAAATTTTTTGAGTCCTGGCAATGCCCACCCCAGCAGCTCGTGGTGATCGCCTTCAGGCAACACTGTCACCATATTGTCATAGAAACCGAATAAGCCATCAGCAGAGATAGTCTTTCCGGTGAGAACATTACCGCTGATGATCCTCTGTCTCTCATCTTTAAGGTTTGCCTTCAGTATACCGCTCACTGAGGCTCCGGGCCTGATACGGTGATACCTAGCACTCAAGACACCAGGGCCTGCCAGGGCAATGACCCTTTCACGATCATGAAAACCCGTATAAAATAGCCGTCCTATTGCTACAACGTCCTGCATATCAACAGTCCATACCACCTCACCTTTGGAGATGGGCTCAATATGATGTATCTGCACCCCCACGTTGCCTGCCGGGTGAGGTCCGGAAAAACGATGGAACTCAACGCCCTTCAGGTTCTGAATTGCAGCCACTCTCGAACCCTCACCCTCAGTTGACATGTGTATCTTACCGTCAGTGAGACGTGATAGGGCATTGATGCCTGCCTGAAGATAATCACCATGGGTGTTGGCCATGACATAATCAAGATCAGGAGCCAATGGTGCCGTGTCAAAGGCTGAGATAAACACAGCCCGGGGTGTGATTCCCGGACGGGCTATGATGCGATAGGGTCGTTGTCTGAGAACAGACCACATGCCCGACATAATAAGCTTTTCAGTGACCTCTTCACGGCTCATTTTGAGCGGATCAGCAGCACCAAAGTCGATCTTCTCATTGCCCTGTTGTTCAATCACCACCTCGGTGAGACGACGCTTCTCACCCCTGATGATCTCCCTGACCACACCACTAACGGGTGAGACAATTTTTATTTCGGGTATCATCTTACAATGAAAGAGCACACTGCCTGCCTTTACTGCTGTTCCTTCCTCAACATCAAGTCTGGCAACAAGACTCGGAAAATCAGCGAATCTGATTCCAAAACGGGTCACGGCCGTCTCCGGCAGCAAGATCTTCTCTGCCTTGCCGGCAAGCTTGATGTCTAGACCTCTACGTAATTTGATTAGTGTTGACATATTTTGCCTGAAAGTTATTTCCGGTTAAAGTGCAATAATAACACATTGTTAATACATTCACGAAGTGAAATAATATAAATCACAAATCTGTTTTTATTATGGGTTGAGCATAGTGCGGCAGGATATTTGTAATTTAGCCGAAAATGTTAGTAATGCTGAAAAAAATCATACGTGTAAAATTATTAAGTTTATCGATAACCTGTTTACTTATTCCGGTCTTTTCTTTCTCAATGCCTGAGTTCTCCTCCGGTGAATATGCAGCCACGAATGTAAAAAGTATACGGTTTGAGAAGGAAGGATGGGTACTCGCCTATCCCTTTCTACAGCCCGGATCAGGTGATGAGCTTATCCTCAGTTTTGACGTCATAGACAGTGACGGGGGCACGCTCTGGTATGGCATTACTCACTGCGACCGCGACTGGAACCGCAGCGACCTGTTCACCAGTGACTACCTTGAAGGTTACGAGGAGAACCAGATCACTGATTACCTCCCCTCTTTCAACACCAGGATAAACTATACCCACTACTGGCTTAGCCTGCCCAATAATGACATCAGGTTTCTGGTATCGGGCAACTACGTCATCACCGTCTGGGCTGCCGGTAATCCTGACCTTCCGCTTCTGGTAAGGCATTTCTTTGTTAGCGAGGGGAGCTCTTCCGCGGGGGTAGTCTTTCGCAGGCCGATGAAGCCCGGCACCACCGAAACTCACCAGCAGGCAGAGATAACCGTCTCCACGGGCAGCCTGCGCGTAACGGATCCCTACCGCCAGATCACCCTCACCATGATGCAGAACGGCCGGAGTGACAGGGCCCGCACTAACCTGGCGCCCGACTTTGTGGGCAACGGCAGGCTTGAATACAATACCCTATCGGACAAGACATTGATGCCCGGTGGCAATGAGTTCAGGTACTTTGACATCAAGACCATCAGGCAGACAAGACAGAATGTGAGGGCCATTGATTTCATGAACGGGGTATACAACGCCTCACTTCTTCCCTCTGACGACAGGGAGTTCAGGCAGTACTTCTTCAATGAAGATTTCAACGGCAAGTATGTTATTGCCATGGAAGAGAGCAGGGAGCCTGACCGCGAGGCAGATTATGTGCAGGTCTATTTCACACTCCCGGCCTATAATGAGCTGCAGGGAGGGTCTGTCTATGTTGCGGGCGATTTTACCGGATGGTCATACGGACCGTCAAACAGAATGACGTGGAATGAATCCAGGAGAAGCTATGAGACCTCTGTTCTTCTTAAACAGGGGTGGTACAATTATGAGTATGCCTTCGTGCCTACCGGGGCGCAGTATCCGGAAGGAGCACATTTTGAAGGCAGCCACTGGGAGACAGAGAATGACTACCTCATACTGACATACTTCCGTGATCCCACAAAGCGCTATGACCGTCTCACCGGGGTCACCGTAGCCAACACGCGGGGTGCAAGGTAAAAAGAATATTCCCATGCATAAACACGTAAGATGAGGCCGATTATTCATCTAACCTTACTTTTTCTCTGTTAATGTATTTTGACAGAAAACATTTCGAGAGATAATCGAGACAGATCCTTCTCGCATTGAAATTGTCAGGAATTCGGTTTATAGGTGTTATGAAGCAGGTTGATTTAGATTTGGGTTAAAAAAATCCGAATAATCGTGTCACAAAAGCACATATCATAACGTATTGTAAGTGTGGGAAGAGAACAGACAATCCAATCAATCAGGATAAAACAATTTGTCGTTATGAAGCATTTATTAATGTTAGCTTTTACAGGATTGCTGATTTTTATGTTCGCATGTTCACAGGATATTAAATTCAGCTTACCTGAAGCCGAGCCTTTGGTTGCGGTTCAGGCACTTATCGGTTCTGATTACAACAGTAAAGTGAGGGTGACTATGGCCAGGGGTGTACAGGAGCCTGCAATGCAAATGGACATTGACTGTAAGATTGACCTGTTTGAAGATGGACTGTTGTATCAGAGATTGATCCTTGACACCCCGGCTATAGTATCCGGATCCATCTCAGCGAAAGGCTATCTTGATTTCCCGCCTGACTCATCGTTCGCTCTTTCAGAGGGGAAGGAATACTCAATTGAAGTCAGTTACCCCGGCTATAAAACCGTGACGGCCAGAGACATCAAACCCTACACGGTTAAGATCAGGGAGGTAAGCTGGCGTAATATTAACAGCAACTGGACGGACTGGTATTTTAACACCCCAACATATCGGTCCTATATTGCTATTTATGGTGATTTGCCTCCAGAGATAGCTTCTTTAATTGAGTATACTATTGTTTTCGATGATGTACCCGAAGTAAAAAATTTTTACCGTATTGGCATCAACGAAGAATTCTAC
>CAYQNT010000113.1:7368-8339 GCA_964418865.1 uncultured Rikenella sp. | reverse complement strand
CAGGCTGATGCTTGAGAAGGGAGCTGAGGTGCTGACAGGGGCTGCCATAATAATGAAGGCACTGGGGGTTGAGAATGTTATTGTAGGCATAGAGGCCAACAAGCCAGATGCTATCAGTCATCTTACTGAGCTGGCTAAGGAATTCAAAGGCATCACTATACAGCCTCTCAAGGTTAAGTATCCGCAGGGAGGTGAGAAGCAGCTCATCAAGTCATGTACCGGCCGCGAGGTACCCTCGGGCGGACTGCCACTTGATGTGGGTGTTGTTGTGCAGAATATAGGAACAGCCTTAGCAGTCTATGAAGCTGTTCAGAAGAATAAGCCACTTATTGACAGAGTGGTGACAATCACCGGCAAGAGAGTAAAGAACCCCGGCAACTTCAGGGTACGCATTGGTACTCCTGTCACGGCACTGATAGAGGCTGCCGGCGGCATGCCTGATGAAACCGGCAAGGTGGTCAATGGTGGGCCAATGATGGGCAAGGCGCTGTCAATGACAGATGTTCCGGTTACCAAGGGCACATCCGGTATCGTCCTGTTCCCTGCAGATGTTTCTCGTCGTGCAGAGGTGCTGCCATGCATCAGATGCGGGAAGTGTTCCACCGTTTGTCCTATGGGTCTTGAGCCCTGGCTGATATCGGCTCTCTCGGAAAAAGGCATGTTTGAAAGGGCCGAGAAGGAGAAGATAAAAGACTGTATGGAATGTGGGTCATGCGCATATGTATGTCCCTCGAAAAGACCGCTGCTTGACTATATCAGGCTGGGTAAGTCAACGGTGATCCGGATGGCTCGTGAACGCGTAGCAAAATAGCACAGAAGTGATATGAATAACATCCTTAATGTATCTCCGTCACCACACCAGCAGAGTCTGGAGACGACGCGCAAGCTGATGTACGGAGTGGTGATTGCGCTTGTCCCCGCGCTGGCAGCATCAGTATATTTTTTCGGGTTAGGAGCAATTATTGTGACTC
>CAYQNT010000113.1:6162-7358 GCA_964418865.1 uncultured Rikenella sp. | reverse complement strand
CTCTCACCTCGGTGCTCTCATGTGTTGCGGTTGAGTACCTCATCCAGAAGTTTATCCTTAAGAGAAAGCCTTCGATATCAGATGGCTCCGCAGTAGTCACCGGTCTTCTTCTGGCCTTCAACGTACCATCTAACCTGCCGATATACATAATTATCATTGGTGCGATCGTCTCTATCGGCGTAGCCAAGATGACCTTCGGCGGGCTTGGAAGCAATCCGTTCAACCCGGCACTGGTAGGCAGGGTCTTCCTGCTGATCTCCTTTCCTGTTAAGATGACCAGCTGGCCTGTTCCATCCGGTTTTATCACAGGTTATACTGATGCGGTCACAGGTGCCACACCGCTTGGAATAATGAGTGAAGGTATCAAGAACGGTGAGACGGTTGCAGCACTGATGGAGAAGATCCCGACGCACATGCAGCTCTTCTATGGTTACATGGGAGGGTCTATGGGTGAGATAGCCGCAGCAGCTTTGATCATAGGAGGCATCTACATGATCTGGAGAAAGATCATCACATGGCATATACCCGTTACCATACTTTTGACTGTGGCATTGTTCACCGGCATACTATGGCAGGCTGACCCCACAAAATTTGCTGACCCGGTTTTTCATCTGCTTACTGGAGGTATCATGCTGGGAGCCATTTTCATGGCTACTGACTATGTGACATCGCCCATGACTCATAAAGGCATGATAATATACGGCATAGGCATAGGTGTGATCACGGTGCTTATACGAACCTGGGGTGCCTACCCCGAGGGTGTTTCGTTCGCCATACTTATAATGAACGCCTTTGTACCGTTGCTTAACAAGTACATAAAACCAAAGAGGTTCGGGAAGGAGGTAAAGAATGGCTAAGATGGAATCATCATTAAGGAACATGGTCCTTTCTCTTACGCTTATCTCGCTGGGGGCATCGGCAGCCTTGGGGTTTGTCTACGAGATGACAAAGGGGCCGATAGAGATCTCTACCCTGAACAAGAAGCTTGATGCTATCAAGCAAGTGGTGCCTGCGTTTACCAATGACCCTAATGCAGAGATGTTTATGCTCCCGACCGGAGAAGGTGACTCTCTGGAGGTTTACCCGGCAAAGAACGGTGAAGAGATAGTTGGGTATGCGATTAAGTCATATACCAATGACGGCTTCAGCGGTTACATAGGATTTATGGTTGGGTTCACTCCTGAAGGGGTCATTTA
>CAYQNT010000113.1:0-6152 GCA_964418865.1 uncultured Rikenella sp. | reverse complement strand
AACGTGATTGAACAGAAAGAAACGCCCGGACTAGGCACTAAAATGGTTCCTGAGGGCACCACTGACAAGCCCGAGTTTAAAGATCAGTTCAAGGGTAAGGACCCGGCAGATTTCGCACTGAAAGTTAAGAAAGATGGTGGTCCGGTTGATGCTATCACTGCAGCCACTATAAGCTCACGGGCCTTTTGCGATGGCATCCGGAGAGCATACGATACATTTGAAAAGGGAGGTCTGAAATGAACCAGGTACAGAATTTTACGAAAGGCTTTTTAAAGGAGAACCCCATTCTTGTCATGATATTGGGCACTTGCCCCACCCTTGCAACGACATCATCAATGATTAACGGGCTTGGAATGGGCATTGCCACTACTTTTGTGCTTGTAGGGTCAAATGCGGTGATTTCAATGATGAAGAATGTTATACCCGACAAGGTGCGTATTCCTGCCTTCATTGTTATAATAGCAACATTTGTTACTATTGTTGACCTGCTGATGCAAGCAAATGTTCCATCGTTATATGAGGCTCTTGGGATCTTCATTCCGCTTATAGTTGTCAACTGCATCGTGCTTGGCCGTGCTGAGGCATTTGCCAGCAAGAACACTGTATGGTCATCAGTGGTTGATGGTGCCGGAATGGGGCTTGGCTTCACAGCGGCGCTTGGGGTACTTGGGGCCATAAGGGAGATTCTTGGCAGCGGTGCCATTGCCGGATTCAAGTTTATCTCCGGTGACGGAATACTTGTATTCGTACTTGCCCCTGGCGCTTTCATTGCCCTGGGGTATCTGATAGCTCTGGTTAACAAGATCAATAAGGCATAAGGAGGATAGTCATGGAATATATTATTCTGATAATATCGGCGATTTTTGTCAACAACATTGTACTGGCGCAGTTCCTGGGCGTTTGCCCGTTCCTTGGTGTGTCAAACAAGGTTAGCACCTCAGCGGGGATGTCCATGGCGGTCACTTTTGTTATGGTGATTGCCACTATGGTGACGTATCTTATTTATACATACGTGCTTATACCACTGGGGCTGCAATTCATGCAGACGGTTGCTTACATTCTTGTGATAGCAGCTCTGGTGCAGATGGTTGAGATAATTCTCAAGAAGATCAGTCAGCCGCTCTACCAGGCGCTGGGTATCTTTCTACCACTGATTACCACCAACTGTGCTGTTCTCGGGGTAGCATTACTGGTGATCAAGAAAGATTTTAATCTTACCGAGGGCATAGTATATAGTGCTGCCACTGCCATTGGTTTCGGCCTGGCGATTGTGATACTTGCGGGCATACGTGAACAGCTTGAACTGGCAAACATACCCTCGGGGATGAAGGGAGCCCCTATAGCACTTGTTACAGCGGGCATTCTGGCTCTGGCGTTCATGGGCTTTGCCGGTCTTGTTTAGAGCTTGTTGGACAGCTTAGATAAATGTGCCACAGTAGATTTCAGGGTATTTGACAGAGGCTGGTGGCATAGAATTTGTGGGAATCTTTTACCGGAGCAGGTGGCCAAAGCTTGATGCGAGATATGAGGCCGAGGCTTGACGCGAGACTTGAGGGCCAAGCATGATGCTAGAGCTGAGGCCAAAGCTTGATGCAAGATATGAGGCAAGAGCCTGACGTGAGACCTGAGGCCAGAGTTTGACGGGAGATATGAGGCAAAAGCTTGACACAAGACTTAAAGTCCAAACTTAACTTGAGATATGAGGCCAAAGCTTGACGCGAGATATGAGGCAAAAGCTAGCGGCAAGATATAAGACTGGGACTTTCTGCGGAACAAAAGTCAGCTAATTACATTCTCTATAATATATTTTTATTATTCTGGTCAAATCACTTGTTTAAATTGTTAAATACTCTTAAATTTCAATGTTTGCATTTAGTTTCTCTGTCAGTTTGTGAAAGTTATTTTCAATCAACTTAGTGGAGTACTTTCAATGTGACTGACGAAGCGGAGTTTTATTTCTAACCCAGTCCAAAACTGATTTTTCAATCCCGGGATTTTATCTGCCAGCTTACCGCTAAGTCATTATATATCAGCAGATAACAAGTCTTTTCGCGGATATGAATAACAACTAAGCAAGCTCTTTTTTTAGCAACAGTATATCAGAGTTTTCAGCAGCAGAAACAGGTCATTTTTCAGCATATTTCCGGCAGTAGATAACCTACCTTTTTCCTTCAGATTTCAGACTATCAGGACAGACCAACATTAAGAAATGGCAGAAAAGACCCTTAACACAGCAGAAAAATTCCTGATCATTGCTCATCATCCTGAAAAAGGACGGTTTATTCTCTCTCAAATATACATCCAGTATGGGATTGCCGGGGCGATTCTGCTTGACATGACACTTGAGGGCCGGATTAAGATTGAGGACGGGATACTCATCATTAAAAACGGTAAGACTCCGGAAGATCCTATTCAGGGTGAGGTGATTGAACTGATGTCTAAATCTACCAGGCCCCGCAAATCAGATTACTGGGTAAGGAAACTTGCAGGACGATATTCCAGGTATAATAGACAAATCTTACAGGGTTTGGAAGAAAAGAGAGTGATGCGCATTGAGGGAAGAAAGTTCCTCGGCATAATTACATACAGGAAAAGCTATCTCAATGAAGGTTATACCCGTACCCGCCTTATCAGCCAGTTAAAGAATGACATTTTGGGCTACAAAGGAGTATCGGGTGATAACATGGCTCTGGCCGGCCTTGTTGAAGCCTGCAGGATGGACAAGCTACTCACATCAGACCGTGAAGAATTAAAGGTGATCAGGTCACAGGTCAAAAAGATCATTAAGGAGAGTCCGATGGGTGACGTTATTGCACAGACTATCAAGGGAGTTCAGATTGCGATCATCGCCGGTGTTACTGCTGCGACTGCTGCAGCTTCCGTCGGCAGTCACTAAAAAGAATTAATTGATTACATAACCTGAGCCAGCAATGAAGAAAACCAATGATTCAGAATCAATGAGAGAGAGCTCCTCTGAGTCAATGCGTGAGAGTGACTCCGGCAGCCTCAGGGAGGGTAACTCCGGGACGCAGAGGGGGAGTGACTCTGAAGCAATGCGTGGAAGCGCCTCTGAAGAGATGAGAGATGGCAGTTCAGAAACCATGCGAGGGAGTGATGCTGGATCTATGAGAGACAGTCCATCAGAGAGCTTGCGGGAGAGTGACTCAGAATCGTTACGAGGGTAAGAGCGCTGTACCAGATCCAGATCATCTTGCCCAATGAGGGTAAGAGCACGGTAACAGGTTCTGATCATCTTTCTCAAAGAAGATCTTATTAACTACTGCGCAAGCTCCATTCTCATATTTCGAAGCAATCTGCCAGAGACCGGATCTGCGAGTCTGGCAAGTCCAATATTTGATCCGTTGCCATAATCCCTTTTATCCTCACTAACGCAATATCAAGCTACTGAAAGCCAGTCCGGCCAGCCAGACAAGACAAACTAAGCCTGAAAGCTCAACAAAGCCAACTGAGCCCGCCAACCCGGCAACCCGGCAAGACCGATTTCTGATATCAAAAAGACTCACACGCATGACCCGATAAAACCCCTTAAAATCGCTGCATATTATGATTACAGTTATTGTCAGGAGGGTACAGTACGATTGTGGAATTCGTATTACCCTCAAGTTCCCCTATGACAGGGAGATCGTTGACCTGATTAAGAAGTTACCTGACGCCAGGTGGAGTGTCCGTCTCCAATGCTGGCATATCGCGGAGGTCGAAAACATTGAATCTCTCCTTCTCAAGATGCTTAGCAGGAATGCATTTGTTGATTACTCGGCCTTGAGGAAACATGATCATCTCGGGGAAGTAAGAAACATCAGAAACGAAATCGAACAGAATGGTTTTGTAAGAAGGCAACAGCAAACGCAATCTAGCCCCCCTCCAATCCAGGAGATCTCTGGCAATCAGAAAGAGCCGGTATCTCTCCTTCAGATAAGCCCACGGGCTGAAGAAGATATTAAAAAGTACAGGCTCTGGCTGGAGTCTCACAGGTATCCGCCCAACACCGTCAGGACTTACACTTCCATGATGACAACCTTCCTGAAGTTTGTGGCGCCAAAAGAGGCAAATGAGTGTGATGCCGATGATCTGATCCGGATGGTTAATGATTATATCTTACCCAAAAGGCTCAGTTACGCATTTCAAAATCAGTTGATAAGCGCAGTCAAGAAGTTCTATAAAGAGATCTGTCGGGAGAACATTGATCCGAGCACCTTCACACGTCCCCGTCCACGTCACAGACTTCCGAACGTATTGAGCAAGGAAGAGGTCAGGAAGATTCTTGCCGCCCCGGTGAGTGAAAAGCACAGAGTGATTCTCAGTTTAATCTACGGTTGCGGTCTCAGGCGCAGTGAGGTACTCATGCTTGAGCCAGATGACATTTCACGTGACAGGATGCTTCTGACCATCAGGCAGTCGAAAGGCTTCAAAGACAGGATTGTTCCTTTATCCCCGAAGCTTATAATGATGATTGATAACTACTTGCAGCATTACAGTCCGGCTGTGTATCTGTTTGAAGGTCAGTACAAGGGGAATCCATATAGCACGACAAGTGTTGACAAGATTTTCAGGGCTGCATGTCAAAAGGCAGGGATAAAGAGAGACATTACCCTCCATGGCTTAAGGCATTCCTATGCCACTCATCTTCTTGAGGGTGGTACTGATTTACGTTACATTCAGGAGCTGCTGGGTCATAAAAACAGCAAGACGACGGAGATTTACACACACGTCACCCAGAATAGTATTCAGAAGATCAGAAGCCCGTTTGATGATCTGTAACTATAAGCAACGGTAATGTATTTACGCACTAATGAACCCGCTTGACTTTCTTGATACCATGCTTTATATGACTGGCAACAATTTGAGATTTTCTCCACTTCTGGCACTTAAGTCTCTCCACGATTGGCATCAGTAAGGCTCATAAGGTCAGCCGGATCAGATTACACAGTCTGGTCATGGCTACGATAGGTATTTTTCAGATGATTCTTTTTATATTTATCAGGTAATCATCAATATAGTAAAACTGAAAATTAAAACATCGACGAACAATGCATAAGAAGCTGGCTTTGATCCTGTTATTGATCTGCAATGCAGCATGGTCACAGGACAATACAGACAATCGTACTCTTATAAGGATACTCACGTTTAATATTTACCATGGGGCAACCATGAAAGGCGATTTTGATCTTGATCTCATTGCGCGGGTGATAAGTGATACTCATCCTGATTTTGTAGCCTTGCAGGAGGTCGATTTTAAAACCAGAAGGGCCAGGGGTTATGATCTTGCCACTGAGCTTGGTTGGAGGCTGAAGATGGCACCCGTTTTTGCCAGGGCGATGCCATATGATGGAGGGGAGTATGGTGAAGGCGTTTTGTCAGTTTACAGTTTTATTAGCATGCGGAATGTTCCGCTACCGTTTACCGGCACAAATGAGCCCAGGGCGGCACTTGAGGTTACCACGGTTCTGCCGGCCGGCGACACAGTGTGTTTCATCGGAACACATCTTGATCATACGGGTGATGACACTGACAGGATATTGCAGGTGGGGAAGATCAATGAGGTTTTCACCCGGAATCTCTACCCTACTATTCTAGCCGGCGATCTGAATGCCACACCCGGCAGTGCTCCCATCAAGATCCTTGAGGGGTTTTGGGGCAGTTCATATGATAAGTTTGACCCGGCGCCCACTTACTCATCAAGTAATCCTGTTAAGAAGATTGATTACGTTATGTTTTATCCGAAGGAGCGCTGGAGGGTGATTTCATCTGAGGTTATTCAGGATACAGTTGCTTCCGATCATTGTGCCTATCTGGTTGTTCTTGAGTTGTTAGGCACGGAGAGCAATTAATAAGAAGAAAATATCTGGCTTCTGTCATTGAAGCTACCCACAGCAATCTACGGGGAACTTAGCTTGCGAGCATGACAGAGGTATTTTGTTCTCAGGCTTCAATGGTCACACATCTGATATCTCTGCACATCATTAATCAGACATACGACTACAACGAATCTCCATGCCACATCAATATATCATACACCCCGCCTACCCAATAACTCCACATTTACCCAAATATGCATACCTTTAGTCAACATATAACCACGTTAGGCACAATAGCGGCTCAGATAATTATAAGAGATTAGTGTAGAATGCAAA
>CAYQNT010000112.1:0-8367 GCA_964418865.1 uncultured Rikenella sp. | reverse complement strand
CTATGACAGTGAGGCAGATTTATTACCGTCTTGTATCAATAGGATACCCTAAGACAGAAGAGTTTTATGGCAAGGTGCAGCGGTCACTGCTGGACATGAGAGAACGGGGATGTTTGCCGTATGGATTGATTGCCGACAACACCCGGTCGTTTTATAAGCCTGCTACATACCAGTCGCTTGAAATGATGCTGAAGCAGCAGCAGGAATACTACCGCCGTGACTTTTGGCAGGATCAGAATTGTCATGTAGAGATATGGCTCGAAAAGGAAGCCCTGAGGTCTGTATTTACTGGCGCGACAAATGAACTTCAGATCCCGTTGTACGTTGCCAAAGGCTTCAGCTCAGTGTCATTTGTCTATGCAGCAGCAGAAGAGATAAAGCTCGTAAACAAGCCTACATACATTTATTTGTTCAGCGATCATGACCCCTCCGGCGTTATGGTGGCTCACAGCATTGAGAAGCGGATGCGAGAGTTTGGAGTGAAGGCTGAGTTTATCCGGCCATGCTTAACAGTGGATCAGATTGAGGAGTACAATGTTGCCACCCGACCCACAAAAGTGAGCAATCACAGTAAGCAGTTTGTAGGTGAATCCGCAGAGCTGGACGCACTGCACCCCAGGATATTAAAACAGATAATCCGCAGCTGCATTGAGCAGCATATCGACGAGGAGTATTTAATGAGGGTGCGGGGGATTGAGCAGGCAGAGAAAGAGACACTAACAAAGATTACAAACAATTTGAGGCATGCCTCATAAAGTTATGAGTAAGACTAAAAACAAATCAGATGACCGGATATTCATAATCAGGGATGAGGAGGATAACATCATTCTGGTTGATGACCCGGATATGTGCGCCCGCCTAGATGCAAAGGTTGCAGAGATGGAGGCAAAAGGATTTGATGAGATGGCAATCAGCAGTGTGTTGCTGCGAATGATTAAAAATGCAGGCAATGGCAGATAAGTATTTCAATTTCCCAATCCAGTTGATGAGGATTGCCCCCAACGTTAAACAGCTTTGTGATGATGTAATGGATTATTGTATTTACGTCCATTCGCTAAACTTGGACGGAGACAACGCAATGAGGGATGCAGCAAAGTATTTTAACGTAACGCTTGGCAATATTGCCCGAAGCGAAAGAGATGGCCGCAGCCTATACAATAGCATTAAACAACCCGCTCCGATGACCGGCATATCACATGACCTGTTATTTGACTTTTATAAGGAGCTGAAGACTGACCATGAAACAGCTGTTTTGATGGCCTTTTTAGCCATTAAGAGCATACTAGGGAAAAAATCATACTGCCGTATCACAAATGAACATCTATTGAGTAGGATGGCTGGCTGTGGCTCTTCAAAGGAATTGACAGCTCTGCCAGACTATCTAGAGCGATACACTTCACGCCGCAACATGAACGGGCTTAAAATGGATTTACAACGGTATTACGGACTGAAGATTTACGCCCGATATACTCGTGGCTTCTTCGTGAGCTTCACACTGAGTATGGAGGAGCTTATCAAAGAAGTTGAAATGAAGCGTAAAAAGTATCAGGAGCATCACATGAAAGGCGAAGTAAGTGCAGCAGTGACAAGAGTTTTAAATGATCTATACAATGGCAAAGATGAAGTTATCAGCTGAAGCAAAAGCGGCAAAATGTGCCTATCAAAAGGCATGGGCGAAACGCAACCCGGATAAAGTACATGGTTACATACAGCAATATTGGGAGCGGAAGGCAGCAGAGATGAACACCCCGAAGGCAAAGGCCCGTGAGTTATCCGCTAATGGCTACACTCAGAGACAGATAGCCGAGGAACTGGGCGTCAGTGTCGGAACAGTAAACACATATCTGAACAATGACTGAACAGGAAATAAGGCAATGTACACCATTTGTACACCATTTGTACACCTATAAGGATGACAGCATAATGTACAATCAGTGTACACTTAGCGTACACTTAGTGTACACCTTAAATAAGGTATTTAATAAAGGTCTTTTACAAAGGTTCTTAACAAAGGTCTATAACACATGTACGCTGAAAATAAATTTTCAGCTTGATAGTGTTCTTTTTTTTCTTTTTAAAACCTCAATAGAAAATAAACAGGCGTTCGGAGTGGTGGCTGAATTCCTGCCAACCTTCGGGGAGGGTATATCTCTCTCCGAGGGTTTTAATAACTGAGTTATGAAAAGTGAACAGGTAAATATCATAATGACAAAAAAACGCAGTCCTCACGTGATAACGTTTGAGACAGACAAGTCAGATACTCACTTTATCAATGTGAGTATCAAAAAAAGAAAGTCACGGGCAGTCGTGGCAACTCATTACATTCTCAGAACAGACTTTGAACAGTGGAGAACAATGTACGAAGTGGACGGATTTAAACAAACAACAGAATTATGATTGGAATAGGGATATCACCGATGACGATGAGGCCACAGCAGCCGCAGCAGACTGAAAAGGCAACGCCACAGGAGCCGAAAGCACCTGAGGCAGTAGTAACTGCCACTGAAAAAAGATCGTGTCTTAAACGGCTTCTTTCATGGCTTAAATGCATTGTAAGAACAAACGATTTACAACAAAATGGGATTTAAGAAAGGACAGAGCGGAAACCCGAAAGGACGCCCTCCGGGTTCAAAGGATAGGATTGACAGCCAGCTGACTGAAATGATTTGGAAGTTTGTGCAGGATCATTGGACGGACATTGACTGGAAGGGAATGAAGCCGGGGGAGCAGGGCAGATTTATAGAGGGCATGATTAAGCTCATAAAGATGCCTCCACTTCTGCCGGAGAAACTAACAGAGGATCAAATGTTACAAATTATTGACTTCATAAAATCACAGAAAGATGAAACAGATGACTAAAAAGCGGCTGACTGAGGCTATTCTCGGCCCTGATGACAAGGCAATCACAGCGATTTACTATGTCAATCCGACAACAGGTAAACGACATTTGTACGCTGCATGGCCTCCGATACCCGGAATTTCACCGGGCGATGCGGTGACACCGGAGGTTGAAGAGAAACTGAAGGCACACGGTCATGTTTTGGCAGATTCACCGGAGACAACAACTTAATAATAAAGACAATGGAAAAGAAAAACACGTTAAACGAAATTGCGGAATTTCTGAAGCAGGAAGGCCGGTTGAAGTCGGCTACGATCTTCGTGGGCAGCACCCACTATATGACAATCCCATATCCGCAAAACAAAACGCTTTATTTCAAAGACAAGGCAGAAGCAGACGAATTTATTAACCAATTAAATATTAAAAAATGAACAGATTTTTCTATTATCAGAACAACTATGTCAGGCTTCAGGACGGCAGTCTTGTACCGATGACAGCCCGGGACGTGGAACAGTTCTTCCTCGTTAACAGATCCACTCACTTAACAGCCTTCGTACATCCTGAGGAGGCTCGCAACCTGCCGAAGTTCTGGACACAAACAGACCTTAGCATTAAACAGGTGCGACTTGACGAAACATTCAGATCCAGTATTCTGACAATGATGAACAGGGAGCTGCCGGGGGTCTATGACCTCGTTAAAGACTGGCTGCTTAGCCTTGATCAGTCCTTAATTTCATTCACCGCACAAATTCCAATCGTATGAAAGCAAAAACACAACTTCCAATCACATTGGCCCGGAATGAGGCCGCAATTTCAGACCTCAGGCGGAGACTTGAGGATCTATTCACACCAGTTGCACAGATGTGCGATCTCTATTTTAAATTTCCTTTTGCATTGCAGAGTGCAGATCCGGGAAACATCTTCAGCCACGCATCACAGCAGGCGGAGACCTACAAAATGAGTAACCTGCCTGAGACAATGAACGTGGCAGGCATGGAGCTTGACCGGAATAGGTTTGCAAAATTTATGAATATACCGGGGATGGCTGAATTTCAGGCCGCACGGGATCAGATCACTGCACTGAATGGTGAAATCCTGTTGCATTACTACCGAGTTGTTGACAAGCAGCCGGAAATAGATGAAGCAAAGTTCAATCAGTATGCCGATTCTCAGAGCATTATGGCACGGACAGAAGTTGACCGGCAGTTATACGCTGCATGGGTACGGATGATAGAAGGGCTGACCCTGTTCAATGACATGGTGAAACGGGATTTTACCTTCATGGCTGGACTGACTGTTCCGAAGTTGGGCGTTTTTTTGAAGGAGGACCGGACAGGCCGAATAATTCCGTCACCTGAACTGTTTCAGGCAATTTCAAAGCAGTTGAATAAGAAGTACGAAGAATAGCAGTAGTTTCTCATTTTTCTACTGCATCTAAGGGAGAAGGAAACTCCCGGCCCTGGGTCACTGATCCGGGGCTTTTTTTATGTCGTACTTCTTGACGTTCTCCACGAAGTTGCGGGCGGCCCTTTCAGTTGGCAGCTCTTTCAACACATTCACATCCACTTTGTCATCTTCTATTAATTTGAGACGCTCAAGGGAATAACTTACACGGGATTCAGGCCAGTTAAGAAATGATGAGATTGATCTTTTACTGCCCGGTTCCATGGAACCACCCACCTCCTCCGGATGCTCCTCAAGAAATTGCTTACCCGATATCTGCGAGAGAACGATATGTGTTTCCTTCGGGTACACTTACCGGCCTGCCGCTATCCTGCCGTGCTATCTCGCCCCTCTGCTGGCTATTTATACAGCGTCTAAATAAGGCCGCTGAAGTGTTAAAAGTGACGGTGAAAACAAAACATCTCAAAAAGTCCAATTTACCCCAAATGTTTCCAATATATTTCCAATTCGCAATAAAAAAAGCCCGTAAGTTATTAGTTTACAGGCTTCTCCGGTGTTTACAATGTAGCGAGACGGAGAATTGAACTCCGGACCTCATGATTATGAATCATGCGCTCTAACCAACTGAGCTATCTCGCCATAAAATATTTCATTGAAGCTGTCTCTTTTCATATCTATCATCACGAAGTTCCCTCCAAATGACCTGACCAGACTTCAAAACGCGGGTGCAAATATAAATATTTTTTCATTTTGACCGGCAAACTTTCTCGTTTCAGCTATTATTTTCTATATTGCATGACACTCACGTTCAAACATGAGACTGAAATTCGAAATTGAATATACCCTGAACTCGCCTACTCGCGTCCTGTTTGACCGGCTGAGTACACCCGAAGGACTGGCTGAATGGTTCGCTGACAATGTCACTGTTGAAGGAGACATCTTTACTTTCTTCTGGGACCAGTCAGAAGACAAAGCGCGCCTTGTATACGCAAGAGAAAACAAAGCCGTCAAATTTGAATGGCTTGACATAGATGATCCAGAGACTAACTTCTTCGAATTCCGCCTTATAATCCATGAGCTGACAAACGATACCGCACTGCTTATCACCGATCATGCAGACGAGGATGAGATCCCTGACGCCAGGGAGCTGTGGAATACACAGATATCATACCTGAAGCAGGTACTCGGACTTACCGAGTGACGGAACGTTGTATCTTTCTCAAAAATAACGTACGTTTGCACCACACCTGAGACGATGAAGAAAATCGATCTGTTCATGATAAGATCGTTCATAGGACCGTTGATCCTGACGTTCTTTATTGTTCTCATTATCTTTATCCTCCAGTTCCTCTTTATGTATGTTGATGAGCTGGCTGGCAAAGGCCTTGAACCAAAGGTGCTTGCCGAACTACTCTTCCAGTTCTCTCTAACCTTCGTCCCCCTTTCCCTCCCGCTGGCCATACTGCTTGCCGCCCTGATGACATTCGGCAACCTGGGAGAGTTCCTTGAGCTTACCGCATTAAAATCCGCTGGAGTACCCCTGCAGCGCATCATGATGCCGGTATTCATCTTCGCCTCATTCCTGGCAGTAGCCTCCTTTGCCTTTGCCGATTATGTATTGCCCCTCTCAACACGAAAGGCAAGAACACTGCTATCTGACATCCGACGCATGAGGCCGGAACTAAACATACAGGAAGGAACTTTTTATGACGGCATTGACGGATTCAGTATCAAAATAACAGACAAAGACCCTGAGACCAACAGGATGGATGGCATTTATATCTATGATCACAGGGAAGGTATCGGCAATTCAGCTGTCATTCACGCTGACTCTGGTTACATGAAGGTGAGCGGTGATGAGAGCAACCTGATACTTACTCTCTATAACGGCTATGCATACAAAGACATAGAGGAAAAGAACGTACCTCAGGAAAAAAGAAAATACCCGTTCAGACGTGACGCCTTTTCAGAACAGACAATGATCATTGAGCTCACAGGATTCGGCCTCAGCCGGTCCGGGATGGACCTCTACCGTTCTAACTATGCCATGCTCAATACTACCGAACTGACATATTTCATCGACTCACTGTCAGGAAGATACTTTACAAGGTCTGATGCCTACTTTGAAGAGTTCACGAAAGCAAGGGTCTTTAATCCGACGAACTATTATTCGGGAGGCTACTATCTTAACATAGACACCGCTGCAGTCAGAGAGCTGGGAAACTTTAACCTCAAGGCTCTTTTTGATACTCTCAGCTTTCAGGACAAAACAACCACCATCAGCCGGGCTCTTGCCTATGCGCGCGAAGGCACCGCATTCATGACAGAAAAGAGTGAAGCTCTGCTGATGGAACAAAAGAATCTCATAAGATATGAGGCTGAGAGGTACAAGCGATATACGCTTCCACTGGCATGTCTTGTCTTTTTCTTCATCGGCGCCCCCCTGGGTGCAATAATACGCAAGGGCGGACTGGGTACTCCGGCAGTCATATCAGTGCTCTTCTTCCTCGTTTATTATGTTATAGACCTCTCTGGTGAGAAGTTCGCCAAAGAATTGATAATAAGCGTTCCTCTCGGGAAGCTCGCCTCAACCATCATACTGCTTCCCATAGGTATATTCCTGACATACAAAGCTACCACCGACGCCGCTATCATGAGCTCGGAGACCTATATCCTCTTCATCAAAAAGATTGCGGCTTTCTTTACCGGGGTAAAACCTGACAAGGAAAATGAAGGTACTGGTACTCTCGCCTAAACCGCCATGGCCTCCGCATGACGGTGGCGCTGTCGCTACCCTGAGGTGCATAGAAGGTCTGGCCGCCAACGGAGCCACAGTCTCTCTGCTTGCAATGAGAACTGAAAAGCACGGACCAACAGACAGCATTACTGACAGCAATGCAACGGACATCCTTGAAAAATATCAGACAGTACCGGTAAACACAACTATCAGACCTTTAAAAGTGCTTGAGAACCTGCTCTTCTCCAGGGACCCATATGATCTGGCGCGATTCAGATCAGGAAGATATACTGAGGCGCTCCGCTCACTCCTCTCCGTAAACGATTATGATATCATTCAGTGCGAAGGACTTCTCTTTGCCCTTTACCTTGATGAGATCAGGAAGATAACCACGGTACCGGTGGTCTTGCGGGCTCACAACATAGAGCATAAAATAAAAGAGATGATGGCAGAACAGGCTGCCAGCCCTGCCACTAGAGCTTATCTGAGAAACCTCTCTGTCCGGCTCCGGAATGTGGAGTCTGAAGCTTGCCGGCTTTTTGATGCAGTAGTGCCTATCAGTGAGCCTGACTACCGGTGGTTTATGAATACCTCATGTGAAAAACCAGTATTCCTCTCAGAGACTGGTGCAGCCAGGGCAGAATATGTTCCGGAGCCCGATGCTGATAAGATGCGCGTGGGATTCATAGGAGCACTTAACTGGCAACCCAACAGAGATGGAATAAAATGGTTCCTGACTCATGTATGGCCTTGTGTTTCTCTCAACTCCCCCTCAGCCACCCTTCATGTAGCCGGCAGGGGAGCACGCCCAGCTGACAGGCGCTGGATTCGCGGACCAGGAGTAATATTCGAAGGTGAGATTACTGACTCGCAGGCATTTATGGTATCAATGAATGTGATGATAGCACCTCTCTTCTCAGGCAGTGGGCTCAGAATAAAGATCATTGAGGCAATGAGCCTCGGCAGAACAATGGTAGCAACACCAGTGGCAGTCAACGGACTGCCTGCAAAAGACGGACAGGAACTGATGGTTGCCACTGATCCCACATCTTTCTGCACAGCACTGACCTCTCTGCTGAAAGATGCCGGGCTACGAGCCTCAACCGGACATGCGGCAGTAGCACTGGTGAGAGAGAGATACAACAACTACACCCGCACCGCTGAACTGGCCGGGTTTTACAAGGAGTTGAGCCATGACCATTAAGCTGACCGGGTTTTCCAAAGAGAGGAACCATGACCGCTGAACTCATCCTGATCATATTGTTCCTTCTCCTGGCCTGGACCTATATCATCTATCCTGCCACTGTTTTCAGTGCCGCCTCATTGTACAGGAGACATAAAACAAAACACGAAAAAAGGCAACATACAGTCCCATTGCCCTTCGTCT
>CAYQNT010000111.1:0-8431 GCA_964418865.1 uncultured Rikenella sp. | reverse complement strand
TCATAAAAATGAACCAGGTTAACCATCCTTTTTTCGTTTTGGCAACCTGAATGTCTCTTTGTAAATAAAAGCGGCAAAGCTGAATATCACTGCCTGCGGAACTATGAGAAGAGGCACGCCCCCGTAGCTGAAATGCTGCCCGCTGGTTGAATGTATCAATACCCATCCCCAAAGGAAGATCACAAAGACTAACATTGGATTCCTGAGCGGATGGTTTACCGGCAGATAAAGATATCTTTCAATCATACGGAGGGAAAAAAACAGAAAGAAGGCTACCATAAGAGTAAATCCAACGATACCTGATATCATGAGCAGATTATGGTTCCCCACGTGCCCGTCAGTGTAATCCCATGCAGTATCAGAAAATCCCCAGCCAAACAGACGATTCTCCCTCCATGCGCTCATCACCCTTGGGCCTCTGACCGTCAGACGCTTTAGTGTGCCGCCTGCAGTAATGTCTCCCTCAGTGAATGATTCCAGGGATTCAAGTCTCACACGTGAAAACTCTACCTGCTGCCTTATCCTGGCGTTACTCCAGCCAAAATAAGAGAACGCCATAATCACAACGACAAGACCAGCCATCCTGCGGATATCGATTTTTGCAAAGAGCAGTGTCAGTACCAGTATCAGGGAATAGCCCAAAATCCAACCCCTTGTGGCTGATAATAATGTCGTCATAAATGCTGAGAAAATCACAACGTATAGCCAAAAACGGTCAAATACAGCCCTCCTCCCCCGTGAGAGATAAAACAGGGCTGCTGATAACCCGATCAGGGTGGCAGCCATATTGTAAAAACCTCTGTATTTACCCGGTTCCACCTCCTGTTCAAATGTGATTCCAAAAAGGCCTGCCGGAGATTCACCCACAATGATGGTTATCAGCTGCGCTACAAAACCGGTTATGAGCAAAACAAAGATAAACCCGAACAGCCTGTTATATGAAGCCATTGACCGAAACAGACGGGGAAGTGCATAGAAGAGCATGAGGGGTAGAACCAGCTTGACAATTCTGAAATAACTGTTCGAGCCACCTGAGATACCCATCATTGCACTCCAGATGATAAGAAAAATCACATAAATCCCAAGAACCTCCAGAAACCTGCCATAAAAGATCTTTTCTCTTCGGGGCGGCAAGGTCTTAACAAGGGCCAGCAGTATATAAAACTGTATCAGCTCTACTGCAGGCAGCCCGGGCATGATAGTAATCGTTACCTCATAAAGCCCCATAAAGCTCATAAAACCATCTGTGGTGGCAAGAAAGAATGCCAGCCAGAAGGGCTCATCGGATGATCTGTAATAAAGGATCAGGAGAAAAACATACCATGCCGTTGTAAGAACGCGGGGAGCAAAGTAGGTGACGACAACAGTGACAACTATTATCAGCAAATACTTCCCGTAATCCATTAACTGCTTTGACAGAGCCATCCTACGACAGTTTCCTTATATGTTTTAGCATTCGTGCCGTCACCAGCTCCGGTGAGTACAGAGAGAAAGCTCTTTCCCTCATCTCTGAGACAAGGCCCTTCCTCTCTCCATCGTTCTTCAGGAGGTACCCTGCAAGATCCGCAGCCTTGCCATAATCTTTTATCAGCGGAACCTCAATCCCCCTGAATACCTCTTCAAGGTCTTTACTGTACTCGCAGAGGGGAAAGCTTCCCGATCCCAGAATATCCCACATCCTGAGATGAACACCGTTAAACAATGACGGAACCAGGTCAACAGGACAGATAGTGCTGCAGTTGTAGACCTTGTTGTTGAACCGGCTATCAAATGAGTGATGCGGTATGATCTGGTTACTCAGTTCCGGGAAGTATTTCTTCCACCTCCCTGTGTATCCCTCACCGCTCATGTAAGCCTTCAGCACGAACCGGCTGAACTGGCTCAGGAAAAGAAACCTCTTATAGCCCCAGCTGTTTTTATGGGCAGTCCCAATGTAGCCTATCTCAGCACCCTGCCCGGCATAATCTTCAGGAGTGGGCTCAAAGTGAAAATATGTGTCGCGATCCGATGAAAAACTATCGGTGACAATGTTGGGAACCCCCATCATGGCAAGCTGGGCTGTCCAAAAGCTGTCAGGACTGATAATATAGTCTGCATGGAAAAGTAACTGCAATCCGTAAACATTTGTTGGAGTATACAGCGGGTGGTCTCCAAGGATAAAAACTATGGCAGCGCTCTTTCTGAATTCTTCAAGCAGCCATGGCTGAACAAGCTGATTATTGTAAATGAGAACAATATCCGGCTTTAACTTATCGAAGATAGCCTTGTATCTGGCGTTAACCTTACTAGTGTAAGGTTGCTTCCATAGATCTCTGACCCTGAGTGGGAGTGATTCAAATTTTTGTACAAAGGAATTTACCGACCCTGGGAAAAACTCCTCATAATCCACTGCCAGCGACTCCACACCATTGGCCTCAAGACCCTGCTGCAATGATGCGCTCACAGAGTACCTCGAAGGAGTTAAAAAAAGACACTTCATTTTTTATGCTTTTCTTATAAATGCTCCGACAACCCTGCCGGAATTAATCACGGCAAAGCAAGTTCTCCGGCGGTAATATCGATATCAATCAGATAAAGCTCTGCACCGGTGAGAGACTCATCCACTATCAGTGCGTATTCATCACGGTCCAGGTATTTTTTCCCAAGTGGATGTTTTGCTCCAAACCTAAATCCCATTCTTCCTACAAAGTCAATTATCTTCTGATTGTCAGAGCGTACTACTGCCCTGATCATATCATTCCCCGAAACCTCACAGACCCACTGAAGGAACCGTGTGCCGACAATCAGGCTAAAATTCCTGATATCTACCTTCACTCCTCTGATAAAATAATCATACTCAATATAGCTGCCATGGTTAATGGCGCCCACATGCCCTGCCAGTTTCATGTCAGTAGTATAGATCTTGCAAAGCACCCTGTCGGGATCTGGCAGTAACGATTTCTCCATCCATGATCTGGTGCGTTCGGGATTTGGTTCAAATACCGTCAGGAAACACCCGGCAAACCTTTTCCTCCATTCAGTTGATTTGATAATGAATTCCGTGTTATTGAGATCATCCTCAGAGAGGATACTCAGGAATGCTATTTCTTTGGTGCTGCCATCCCTGATTGAAAGATAACCACCCTTAAGACTCTCCTGTAGTTTGGCCTTAAAATCCATAATCATCATTTTGCAGGGGTACCCGCTCTCCTGGTGCCGCTGGTGAAACCAGCGAGATGACCCGTTATATACTGCACCTCTTCGTCAGTTAGATCAGCATGAAGCGGCAGAGTGACAAACCGCAGGCTCTCCTTTTCAATGAAGGGGCAATTTTCTCCCCATTGCCTGAAAAGCGGCTGAACTGAGAGAGGTGTATAATGGCAGCCTGTGGCAATGCCTACCGACTTGAGACTGATCATCAGATCATCTCTCCTATTGCACCTTACTCCAAACATTTGATATGGGTATCTCTCAGGCTCAAATGGCAGCAAAGGTTCAATCCCCGACAGACCGGAGATCCCGTTGAGGTACTCCCTTATTATCTGGCTTCTTCTCCGGTTGAATCCCGGCAGTTTCCTCAGCTGCACCAGCCCAATTGATGCAGCAAGATCATTCATGTTGTATTTGTAACCCAGCACATTAAGCTCGTAATACCAGTGCATGGCATCCTTATTGGCGGCTGTGTATTCTGCTGCACTCTTCCAGTTGTCCTTATCAATTCCCACCCAGCGCATGGCCTTTACGTCACGAAACAGCTCCGGATCATCTGTTACCATCATACCCCCGTCACCGGTGGTCATACACTTCTTCTCCTCAAAGCTGTAACACCCTATATCTCCCCATCTCCCCAGGGGCTTTCCCTTGTAAACACCAACTGCTGTGTGAGCACAATCCTCAATTATCTTCATATTCCTTGCCCGGGCCCATGGCACAAGTTCATCCATGGGTACGGGATGCCCCGCATAGTGCACCGGCATGACTGCAACGCAATCACTGTCATATTTTCTTTCGAGATCCTCCAGGCTCAGGCCAAGCGTCACAGGATCGGAGTCTACAAACACCGGCACAAGTCTGTTGTAGAGAACGGCAGATGCGGTTGATGAAAAGGTGAGGGAAGGAACCAGAACCTTTTTCCCTTCCGGGAAGCGGAAGCATGCCAGCGCCAGATGAAGCGCTGCTGTCGCGGAGTTGACTCCAACAGCCATCGCACATCCTGTCAACTTTTCCCACTCCTGCTCAAATTCATCTACCTTCGGACCAAGGCCTATCCATGAGCGGCCAAAAGCCTCCTTTATCGCCTGAAGCTCCTCCTCCCCAAGGGAAGGCTTGAACAATCTGATATTCATAATTTCAATCCCGATTCGATAAACTCTCTGTATGTCATATTACCTCTGTCCTTTTCAGAGATAATTGGATCTCTGACAGGCCATGCAATGCGAATTTCACTGTCACTCCACCTAACGCCCCGCTCATGCTCAGGAGAATAGACCATATCAACCTTATAAACAACCTCGCTGTTATCTGTCAGTGAGCAGAAACCATGTGCAAATCCCTTCGGAATATACAGCATCTTCCTGTTCGCCTCTGACAGTTCTGTGCCGTACCATTTCCCAAAGCTGGCTGAGCGGCTCCTCAGATCCACGGCTACATCAAAGATAGCACCCCTGATGCATCTTACGAGTTTTGTCTCGGTGAACGGGCTGATCTGAAAATGCAGTCCTCTGACGGTATCTTTTTTACTGCTTCCCGAATGATTCTCCTGTACCCACTGACGGTCCAGGCCATACTTGCTGAACAGCTCCCGATCATACACCCGCATGAAGAATCCTCTGTGGTCATTGAACGGTTCAGGTATGATCTCAAAGAGACCCTTAATATCCAGTTCTCTGATTATCATGATTCCTTTTCCTCATAGTATCTGATCTGCCGGATGCTGAACTTCCTCATATCCTCTCCCTCTTTCTGTGCCTTGTACCATTCTGCAGTCATATGTACTGTTTCTATGAATGACAATCTTGGCCTCCAGTCTAGTTGGGCTATAGCTTTTTCGGAGCTTATTGAAAGGAAATCTGCCTCATGCGGCACATATACCCCATGTGCACCATGTGCGCCGGCCTGTCTATACATTATCTCCGGTATTTCCTTTCCCCACTCACTAAAAAAATGTTCCGTCAGTTCACTTACACGCCTGTTGACGCCGTCGCCGGGACCGAAGTTCCAGGGTCCGCAAAAGCCTGACGGATCACTGAGAAGCTTCGCTGCAAGCAGGAGATAGCCGGCCAGGGGTTCAAGCACATGCTGCCACGGTCTGATTGCATCCGGATTGCGCAGTTCAACCGGCCGGCCTTCAAATGCAGACCTGACGCAATCGGGTATGATACGGTGTGCTGACCAGTCGCCTCCTCCTATCACGTTACCCGCCCTGGCTGTGGCAAGGGCATATCCTCCTTCGGCACCAAATGAACTTAAGTATCCTTCGGCTATCAGCTCTGCAGCAGACTTGCTTGCGCTGTAAATATCATTACCGCCGAGCCTGTCGGTCTCTCTGAATGGCTCCCCTGATCCGCTGTTATAATATACCTTGTCAGTAGTAATGACTATCACCGCCCTGACGGTTCCCGTATGCCGGCAGGCTTCCAGCAGATTGGCTGTACCCAGTGTATTGGTCCTGATTGTATACAGGGGGTCATTGAGAGCATCCAGCACAATAGGCTGTGCGGCAAGGTGAAAGACCACCTCCGGTCCGGTGTGTCTGATGATGTCACAGACACCATCGTAATCATTGATCTCTTGCCTGATATCCTCACACAGCTCATGCAGCCGCATGGCATTGAAAGCATCGCCCTCATGAAGGGGGTCAAGAGCCAGTCCCGTCACCCTGGCACCCAGCTGGTGCAGCCAGAGAGTCAGCCACGACCCTTTGAAGCCTGTATGGCCCGTAACCAGGATACTTCTGCCCTTGAATGTTTCTGCGTTGATCACCATACCTTCCATCTTGCATTGCCGCTGCTCCACATCTCTTCCAGTATTCTCTTGTCGCGCAGTGTATCCATCGGTCTCCAGAAACCTTTGTGCCTGTAGGTATGAAGCTCCCCGCCGGAAGCAAGCTTTTCAAGAGGACTCTTTTCAAAAACCGTAGCGTCGCCCCCGGTGATATAATCAAATACATCATACTCACATACGAAGAACCCGGCGTTGATCCACCCGCCATCTCCCCCGGGTTTCTCAACAAAGGAGCTCACCTGCGAGTCGTTGATAATATCAAGGGCGCCAAATCTGCCTTCCGGCTGTGACGAAGTGATAGTCGCCTTCTTTCCGTGCTTTCTGTGGAAAGTATATAGCTCATCAATATTTACATCAGTGAGACCGTCTCCGTAGGTCAGCATGAAAGGCTCCCCGGGCTTCAGGTATGGTTTGGCTCTCAGTACCCTGCCGCCAGTCATTGTATCAATACCGGTATCAAGAAGAGTGACCTTCCAGGGCTCTGCCGGGTTATTGTGAATCTCAGTACGGTTTGCAGCCAGATCAAAGGTCACATCAGCATCATGCAGATAATAGTTTGCAAAATACTCCTTGATCATGTACCCCTTGTACCCGCACAGAATAATGAATTCATTAAACCCGTAATGCGAGTAGATCTTCATTATGTGCCAGATGACAGGCTTGCCGCCTATCTCTACCATAGGTTTAGGGCGAAGGTCCGTCTCCTCACTCAGTCGTGATCCGTAGCCTCCGGCCAGTATAAGTACTTTCATTCCTGTGATTATTTTTGTTATTCTTATGTGCAGCCACGGGTAAGCCGGGGCATGTCAGTCAATAATCTCTCTCTTAACCAGTTCAGGGAACCGGTAGTTAAGCAGTCTTGTCATCAGCTTCATGCCCACTCTTTTCATGGGGCCGCTCCATGACATGATCAGCCTGAACAGGTGCCATGCTTTTTTGTAAATCCCTCTCTGATCATGCTCAGCTGCCTTCCGGAACCAGGTCTCTGCCTCTGCAATCATTCCTGAAGAATAATAATCGAGACCGATGACATAGTACCACCAAGCTGCTTCCGCCTCTGGCATATTGCTGCCTTGCTTTTCCATGAGCATCAGCCTACCTCTTATCAGTCTATCCTTGTTCCCTGTTATTGAGTTGTGATTTACCCCTCCCTCCATCACTATTGAGTCATGAAAATCGTAAGAGGCGCATTTAGCTATCCTGTAGCTAAGTTCCACCTCCTGCATTGAAGGCATCTGCTCATCAAACAAGCCGGCCTTAAGCAGCAGCTCCCTTGATATCATCCATCTGACACCATGGCCTGCCCCCGTGCCCTTTGACCGTGCATAATCGGTTTTTATGATCTTACCGGTGACAAGATCCCTGACCCGGAATCCGGAAAGTATGAATCCGCTCCCGGATTTTTTGACAGCCTGCAACTGACTTCTGAACCGGTCAGGCAGGTGTATGTCATCATCATCGAGGAAAACCAGATAATCGCCGGTGGAATTTAAGATACCGTGATTCCTGGCTGCATTAGCGCCCTTCCTTGGGTTGCGGAAATACCTGATCCGAGGCTCACTCTTCATCATCTCTTTCACCATCAGATCCGTTCCGTCAACAGATCCGTCATCAACGATGATCATCTCCCAGTTCTGCCAGGTCTGACGGACGCAACTGTCTATGGCCTTGCACAACAGCTCTCTGCGGTTGAAAGTAGGAGTTATACAGGATATCAGTTCCATTATTCGCTTTTACTTTTGACCACTGACCCGGCTTCCGGTCCGCAGTTAAATATCAGATCAATAACCGACATGTTAGGGATGAAATCGCCCCAGAGCTGCCTGTAAACCGGGTGTCTGAACCCGTAAACCTGACAGCTGATGCCATTGGCTGTCATCAACTCTTCGGACTGGTACTTCTGACCTCCGAACCCTGAGATGTAGGTATCAGCTTTCATTGTCTTGCATATTGAGATAATGCGCTGAGTTGACTCGCCACCTGTTCCCCCGAGTACGCTGGTTTTAAAAAGTGGTGTCTTTATTTCAAGCTCTGCAAGCACAAGAGTGATCAGGGCAGCATTGATGTCAGCCAGTTTTTCACCAGAATTAAGCATCACCTCTGTCAGCCGTGAATAAAAAGGTTCAAAATAAATTGCCCTGGCATAATTTGACTTAATGATCCCAAGAAGATGTCTTATGTCTTCATGATCAGTTATCTCCATCTCATTGATGGGTGTTCCCAAAGGCGCCTTTTTTACCGGCAATGTCAGCCAGAGAGCGCCTGCAGGTGTTTTGATGCGGTTTCTGTTAATGTAACTCTTCCTGGAGAAATCAACATCATCAGCAATGACAAACGCATCTGAGAGTGCAATTTTGTAGAAATAACCACACCAGGGGATGAAATTCGGTTGATGACTCGATACCTTCATATCATTCAGGTTCTGCTGACTACGGATCCTCCGGGAGAG
>CAYQNT010000110.1:7165-8501 GCA_964418865.1 uncultured Rikenella sp. | reverse complement strand
TCAGGGTTGCGCAGAGCGTGACAAAAAGTTCAATGCGAACATGTTACAAAACATACCATTAAGAGAGATCGGCCCCGGAAAAATGGGAGGCCGTGTATCAGATATCGAGGTACACCCCTCTGATTATAACATATTTTATGTCTCTCCATCTACCGGGGGCATATTTAAGACCACAGATGCAGGAAAGAGCTGGATATCCATATTTGACAATGCCGGCACTACTCTCTCTATAGGTGACATGGCTATTTCAGAATCGAATCCTGACATTATCTGGGCTGGCACGGGAGAGGCATCAGGAGAACAGAGTCCGTCGTCAGTAGGTGACGGGATATACAAATCTGTTGATGCGGGCAAGAGCTGGCAGAATATGGGCCTCAGTGCGTGTCGTCATTTTTCAAAAGTCATTATTGACCCAGTGAACCCTGACATAGTGTATGCTGCTGCAACAGGCGCCAGATGGGGAGAGAACGACGAGAGAGGTATACCGGACAACTGACGGAGGGATCACCTGGGAGAAGATCCTCTACATTGACACCAATACCGGTTTCGGGGATCTGATGCTTATGCCTGATGGAAATACACTGTTTGCCACCTCATGGTTCCAGAGAAGGAACGCCTGGGCTCATGTGCAGAAAGGTCCAACAAGCGGAATGTACAGATCAGATGACAGGGGCGATACCTGGGAAAAGGTTGAGACAGGCCTGCCAGGAGGAAACTCGGGAAGAATAGCTATTGCATTTGCCCCCTCATCTCCCAAAAGGATGTACGCAGTATTTGAAAATGATACGGCAGGATTTTTCAGATCAGATGATGGCGGCATTACATGGCAGTTAAAGAACAAAAGGATAAGAACCTCCTACTGGTATGGCCGCATCTATGTTGATCCGGTGGCTGCCGACAGGGTATGGACAATGGGTGTAATGGTACAGGAGACAACAGATGGCGGCGAGAGCTTTCATCTGGTAAGAATGAGGGATGTTCATGTTGATCATCATGTTGTATGGTTTAATCCGCAGGATGGCAATGATATACTTCTGGGAAATGACGGTGGATTATACCGCACCGCTGACAGGGGTGAGTCATGGACCTTTATTGCCAATATTCCTTTTTCACAGTTTTACGATATCAGCATTGACGACCGCAATCCCTACTATATCTATGGCGGTCTGCAGGATAACGGAGTATGGGGATTTCCCTCCCGCTCAATTACAGGTGAGCCAGTCTCCGGAGACGATGTGTTGAGTGTTAATGGTGGTGACGGCTTCTACTCTGCTGCAGTTCCGGGAAACCCGGAAACTGTTTTTGCAGAGTCTCAGTACGGTTATATTGTAAGGTT
>CAYQNT010000110.1:0-7155 GCA_964418865.1 uncultured Rikenella sp. | reverse complement strand
GTTATGCCGATAGCACCAGAAAGCGTGTAAAACCAGTTGCTGCAAAGAATGATGAGGCTCTCCGGTTCAACTGGAATACACCATTCTTTGTCTCTGCTCATGAGCCTTACAACCTCTATATTGGATCCCAGTTTATCCACAGAAGCAGTGATCTGGGTGAATCATGGGAAGTAATAAGCGATGACCTGAGCAGAGACTATGACCATGACTCAACACTTGTGCTGGGCCAGAAACCAGTATTAAAGCCATATTCCAGCATGACAGCCCTGGCAGAATCACCTCTTGCAAAGGGTCTGATCTATGCCGGCACCGATGATGGGAACCTGTGGGTTACCCGTGACGACGGTAACAGCTGGGAGAATCTGACCACCCTGCTGCCGGTTGCGGAGGACAGGTTTATTACCAGGATAGTACCTTCAGTGCATAATGCGTCAATAGTATATGTTGCATGCGGTCGCTTCTATGAGGCTGATGACCTTTCCCCTTACCTTTTTGTAAGTAGGGATCAAGGGAGAAGCTGGAACAGAATAACAACGGGTATGGATAATGAAGCAGTGGTAATGGGTTTTGCTGAGCATCCCCTTAATCCAGATATGCTCTTTGCAGGAGTTCATAACGGACTATATATCTCAAATAACGGCGGAACCGACTGGTCGAGACTAACCGGTTCATTGCCATATGTTCAGGTTACCGACATTATCTTTTCGCCTGACAGTCATGATATGCTGCTTGGCACCTACGGCAGAGGTATCTGGATAGGTGATAACTTCTCCTTTGCAGGCTATATTTCAGATGATATTATAGCATCGGGGATGCACCTTTTTGATGCTGTTATCTCAGAGTATGAAGTTAAGCCAACCGGAAGAGGTGAAAGAGATCCCTTTACCTTCTATGCTCCCGATCCTGAAGCCGGGATCGTAACCGACTTTTACCTCTCAGCACGACTTGCGGGGAAAGATGTAACAATAACAGTCTATTCATCCGCCCGGGAAGAGGTAAGAAAAATTGAACCTGAAGTTAGACCTGGCTTTAATAGGGTCGTAATAGAATCTGATGGGCTGGAGCCCGGAAATTATTCAATAGAGCTGAAATCAGGCAGGAAGATTGCAAAAACAAGCCTTTTAATTAAGTGACCAACTCACGATTAACTCACGTATATTTCCGTTCAGCAACTTGAACATTAATCTGGTAGGAGGGAAAAGAAATAGTTTTTATTTTGACCTCAAATGAAGCAAACCTGCATGTATTTGAATTAACAAACGCAATACTATAATAATCAGAGATATGTAGGTTCCCTCATACCATTAAAATAAATTATTATATCATGAAAAGAGTAATCTCACTTATGTCAGCACTGATAATAACAGCAGGAACATTTGCTCAGCAATATCCTGCTGTGCTGTCGCTCAACAAACAGGCTGAGACCTTCAATAAAAATCTGGAGTGGAAACTTGACAATATCCTGCCCGGCATAATGCAGGAGGAGGGTCTTGATATGTGGATTATCATCAATTTTGAGAACACCGAAGACCCTGTTTACAGAACACTTAATACCTGGCCCGGAGATGGTGCAAGACGACTGTCAATACTTATCTTCCACGATGCACCTGACGGATTTAAAAAGCTTTCCGCTACCTGGCACGGCCCATATGCGTCAGGGTATATGTACGAAGGAATATTCACAGACAGAGCAAGTGGGGCAGAGGCGCAGTTTACCGCTGTTGCCGATTATATAAAGAAGGCTGATCCAAAAAAGATCGGCATTAACTATGATAAAACCGTTCTTGACGATTTCTCCCATGCGAATGGATTATCCCATCTGCATTATGAGAGGCTCTATAATGCCCTGGATAAAAAGTACCGCGACAGGCTGGTGTCAGCCAAAAGTGTTGTAAGAAGGTGGTATGAGACTCGCTCACCACTGGAAATAAGCCTGCTGAAACAGATGACAATAGCTACTCACACCCTTATCAATGAGTTCTATTCAACCGCGGTAATCACTCCCGATGTAACCACCGCAACAGAGGTAAAATGGTGGATAGTAGAAAAGACCAAATCGCTTGGTTATGATTATTGGTTCTTTCCCTCGCTGGATATTATCCGGTCACCTGATAACCTTACCCTATATGGAAATGATGGCGTGATAAGGCGGGGTGACCTGCTTCATTGTGATGTGGGAATCAGCTATATGGGTCTTACAACAGATATGCAGCATCTGGCATATGTTTGCAGGATAGGCGAGGAGCATGCTCCGGCCGGATTAATGGAAGTATATAAAAAAGGACTTCGGTTCCAGCAGATCACCCTTGAGGAGATGATTGAGGGCCGTTCGGGCAACCAGATACTCAATATTACCCTTGAAAAGGGAAAAGCTGAGGGACTAAATCCAGTTATGTATAGCCATCCAATCAACTATTTCGGTCATGGCTCAGGTATGACCATCGGTATGACGGAGCAGCAAAAATTTCTTCCCGGATCAGGGGAACATAAATTGTACAACAATACTACCTATGCACTGGAATTTAATGTAACAGGTAAGGTTCCTGAATGGAATAACCAGGATGTAACAATGGGATTAGAGGACGATATGATATTCTTCAATGGTAAAGCCTGGCTTATTGACGGATATCCGCAGCAACTATATCTGATAAAATAACGCTTCAAAACCTGAATTGATTTTTGTAAATGGGTTAACACGATATACGGATGAAAATGATAATATTAGCCTGCACAAGAAGGCTATAGAAATGTGATTAGTTTCTCGCTTTGCATAATTCATATACCAGTATACTTTTTTGATAAAAGAGTTGTGGAATATTTTAAAAATGTGATGTACTTTTATACATAACAAGTAGTTTGAAAATAGTGTTGAAACTAAGCTAGGAACCTTAAGAATATTATTATTATGAATCCTTTCCCGGATGCAAAAATATTAGACATTAACCTTTCCAATCAGGAATTTGTGAAAAGGACAATCCCTGGTGATATTTATCGACTTTATCCGGGAGGCTCTGCCCTTGGGGTTTATTTAATATTACAGGACATGCCCTCCGGTGTTGAACCATTTTCTCCTGATAATATGCTGATTTTCTCAGTTTCGCCTTTTACCGGCTTGAATATGAGCGGATTGAGCCGGTTAGTTGTAACTACAAAGAGTCCACTGACAGGCACTATAGGCGACAGTCAGGCTGGAGGATATTTTCCGGTATACATGCAGGGTAATGGGTATGATGCAGTAATAATTCGTGGAAGATCAGAAAAACCTGTTTATCTCTACCTTGATGGGGATAATGTTGAGATCAGAGATGCCAGTAAGATGTGGGGACAGGTGACTGGTGATGCTGAGAGGCTTATAAGGGAAGATCTTGATGAAGAAAAAGTAGAGATTGCGGCTATTGGCCCGGCTGGTGAGAACCTTGTGAGATTTGCAAACATTATCAATATGTGCAACAGAGCCAACGGACGAACTGGCACAGGTGCGGTAATGGGATCAAAAAACCTGAAAGCTCTTGTATTGAAAAAAATAAAGAACCTGAAACCTTTTAACCCTGACGCTTTCAAAGCGATTACAAAAGAGATCAAATCGCAGCTGGAAGATAATCAATCCGTCTCCGGATTGGGTAAATTTGGAACAGACGGCGATCTTGAAGGATTTAGCAATGAGGGTTTCTTGCCAACGAAAAATTGGAATTCAGGTCATTTCCCCGAAGGCGCAAAAGAGATTACGGGAACCACAATGTATGAAACGGTATTGAAGAACAGAGATACTTGCTACGCCTGTTCTGTGAGATGTAAACGGGTGGTTGAGATTCCGGGCATAGTTGATCCTTTGTATGGAGGACCGGAATACGAGACATGTGGTACTTTTGGTTCATATTGCTGTATTGGAGATCTGGCAACAATCTGCCTTGCAAACCAATTATGCAATATGTATGGCCTTGACACCATATCATGCGGTGCTACCATAGCCTTTGCGATGGAGTGTTATGAGGAAGGGTTGATTAATGATAAAGATACCTTTGGACTAAAACTTAATTTTGGTAATAAAGAGATAATTGAACCGCTTGTGAAAATGATTGCCAGGCGTGAAGGAATTGGAGATCTGCTTGCAGAAGGAAGTAAAAGGGCATCACAGAAAATAGGAAAGGGTTCAGAAGAGTTTAGCATCAGTGTTAAAGGTCAGGAACTACCTGCACATATGCCTCAGTATAAGCCTGCCGTTGGTCTTATTTATGCTGTTAATCCTTTTGGCGCAGACCACCAGTCGAGTGAACATGATACCTTTCTGGTGATGCCAGAAGATAGTAGAGAGAGAAAAAGACTGGCCCAGATTGGCACTACGGCCGGTTATGATAATCCTTTCGCAATTGACGATGATAAAGTCCGGTTCGCGTTCGATTCTCAATGTTATTTCTCTATGCTCGATACCCTGTGTCTTTGCCAGTTTGTATGGGGCCCGGCATGGGAACTCTATGGTCCGGACGATCTCATTAATTTGTGCAGGCATGGCCTTGGATGGGAAACCTCTTTGTTTGAATTGATGAGAGTTGGAGAGAGAAGGATCAATATGATGAGATTCTTCAATGCCAGAGAAGGATTTACGAAAAGTGATGACATTTTACCGGAGAGAATTTTTAAACCATTAATGGATGGACCTTCGAAAGGCATTCATTTAGATAAAGAAAAATTTCTCGAAGCCAGGAAACTGTATTACTCGTTTGCAGGATGGGACGAGGAAACCGGGAATCCTACCGCAGGTACTTTAAGAAAGCTCTCTCTTGGATGGCTATTGGAAAAAAATACGTAATGAATATTTATTTAAACGAAAAGCCTGTTGAGATAACTGAAGGACTTATTGTTTGTGATCTCATTAAACAATTGGGTTACCGGAAATGCGCTGTAATTATTAATGGTAAGCATGTCTTGCTAAAAGACTATGCCTCCCGAATTTTAAGTGAAGATGATATTGTAAAAATAGTTGTGATTTTGGGAGGTGGTTAGCTTATGATTGGTTTCATGAGAGTTGAGAATCACCAGTTTATTTCATTGATTATATAGAACTTAAGTAACCGAGATATTAAATAGTAATAAAAATAGCAACATGACAAGATTTGAAGGTGCCTATACTGTACTTATTACCCCAATGACAACTGACCAGGATATTGACATTGATGGGCTGAAGAATAATATCGACTGGCAGATATGCAATGACGTGTCAGGCATTTGTGTTCTGGGAAGTACAGGGGAGTTTGCCAGTCTCACACGAGAGGAGCGATTACTAATAGCAGAAGAAGCTGTCAGGCATGTGAATGGGAAGATCCCATGTATTGTCGGAACAGCAGCCGAATCTACTAGAGAGGCAATATTTTACACCAAGCATGCGAAAGAAATTGGGGCAGATATGGCACTAATAATGAGCCCTTATTACTGTAGACCTTCATTCGAAGACATATACCTTCACTTTAAGGCCATATCTGAAGCAGTAGATCTCCCCATTATGGTATATAATAACTCCAGGCATACTGGTGTTGACCTGAGCCCTGAAATGATTGCAAAAATGTCCGTGTTGAAAAATGTTGATTACGTTAAGGACGCTACAGGGGATCTTGGAAGAGTGCCCTCTATTAAGCGACTCATCAATGGCAATATGACAATATTTTGCGGAAGTGAGGATCAATCATTGGATAATTTCATTCTGGGTGCAACCGGCTGGATTAGTGTTTGTGGAAACCTTATCCCAAAGGAGGCTAATCAATTGTTGGAATTTGTGCAACAAGATAAACTGGCAGAAGCTAACTTGTTGTTCAATAGGTTCTATCCGCTACTCCATTTATTTGAAAATTCACCAAAATCATTGCAGCACGTAAAAAAGGCACTTGAATTCATGGGGCATCCTGCCGGGCCATGTCGTTTCCCCAGGCAACCTCTTTCTGAATCAGAAGTAAAAAATCTTAAGAGTTTGCTTAAAAATTTGTCATTAATATAATCCGGGTTAAGGGTTACTCCAAAATTCTGCTTTAATTTTATAACTGCATGCTCAGCTTCATAATTTCAACGGAGAGAATATTAATATGAGTGTTATTCTCAGAATTATCCTCGGATCCTTGTCAGGCTTCTTTGGATTTTATTATATACGTGATGTCATCAGAAATAGGAAAAGTTTTTCGGATAAACCATGGCCTGGACTTCTGGGTATTGGGTTCGTTACTCAGATGTTAGATACATTGGGCATTGGATGTTTTGCTATTCAGACTGCAATTTTTAAATTTTTCAAACTTGTTGATGACCGGTTGGTGCCAGGTACATTAAACGTTGGCAACACCCTATCAACAGTCACTCAGGCTTTAATCTTTATGACTGTCTTTTATGTTGAGCCGGTAACCCTTGTTTCTATGTCAGTCGCCGCCCCGCTTGGGGCATTAATTGGTGCAGGCTTTGTTGTTAAGATGGCACGTCGGAAGATTCAGTTTGGATTGGGCTTTGGCCTTATGATTGTTGGTTTTATTATTATAGCCGGATTCTTTGATTTGATGCCGGTTGGAGGTGAGGCAGCGGGGTTATTGGGGTGGAAGCTGATATGTGCTATTATAGTGAGTTTCATTCTTGGCGCTCTTCAAACAATTGGTATCGGATTCTATGCACCGTGTATGGCTTTGGTTTACACCCTCGGAATGCACCCTCAGACTGCCTTTCCGATAATGATGACAGCAACTGCAATGCTGATGGTTGCCGGTGGATCAAGATTCATAAAAGGTAGAGCATACGATTGGAAAGTTGCTATAGCACTGACAATAGCTGGTTTCTTTGGCGTCTTAATGGCTGCTTATGTGGTCAAATCATTGCCCCTGACTGCTCTGAAATGGATTGTTTGTATTGTCGTTTTATATACGTCGATTCTAATGTTTGTTTCTGCCTTCAGGAATGAGCCCGAAAAATCAACTCCTTAAACTAATTTCTCTTTCGGGCTGCAGAAGACATCCATATCAAGGATTTCAAGATCAAAAACCGTATACCACATTACATAATTCAGACATTTATAATACTAACCTCAAATCTGAATATGATGTAATCATATTACCCGACATAAGATTCAATAGTATCTCAGCTCAGGGATACCTGAAACGAAGCTCATTAGAATTATGCGACCGATTATTT
>CAYQNT010000109.1:0-8863 GCA_964418865.1 uncultured Rikenella sp. | reverse complement strand
GCGGAGGGGGGGTCAATTAACCGGAATGAGGGGTCAGTTTGTCCGGAATAAACAATAGATCACCAGCCCGGCATATTCCATGTGAAGGATCTTCATCACATTCATGTGGCGGTTCATGAAGATAAATACTCCTCCGTCGCGGACATTCTGATTCATCAGCGAGTTGACAACACCACTCAGGGTGTAAAAACTTTTGCGCATATCTACCGGAAGCGGATACAGATAATAACGCAGCGAGGCGTGCAGATGGAACATAACCTCAGTCTAACAGGCATACAAGTGAACGCAGTCCGGCCAGATCCATGGTCTGTCTTATCCTTAGGGTTGTACCGTTGGGATAGGCGATCTCCAGCGGGGTAGTATCCATGCCAGGTCCAGGTTGCTGACTCGGGGACGGGTATGCAGTTGATCCCGGGGACCGGACCAGAAGTGGAATGAAGCGACCGCCTCCGGCATCCTTACGGAGCTTCTTATGCCAGTAATAGAATGTAGATGGTGCTATGCCTTCGTTAGAACAAAAACTCCTGACGCTTAATCCTGACTCCTTCTGCCGTTCCAGAAGAACTGTCATCTTTGAACTGCTAAACATTGATTTTTTGTGGGGGAAGGTAAGCGTATCCTCCCATCAACAAAATACGTGGTTGCCCGAAAGCTTACCCTTGTCTAAAGGTCTCAAGTCTAATGTAACTGTCTGGTGTTATATATTATTGCGTGGTTACCTCCATAAGACCCAGAGAGCGATGTCCAGAAAAAAAATAACCACAGAGAGACACCATAACCAGTGCCCCTCCGTGGTTACCCTTTCTACCCCGGACCTTCAGACTTCGGACCCTCAGACCTTATTCGAGATCGTCAGCGTAGCTCTTCTTGCGGTAGAATCTTGAGATATCGAAATATAGATCTTGCTCTGCTCCCTCCTTAGTCTTGATGGTTACCACATCATACGGGTTCCCGTTGTTGTCTGTCACCATCTGACTCAGGATACTCGACCCCGAGAATTTGCGGTCTATGTAGAGGTACTCTGCCCTCACCGATCCCACAGTCACTGCCTTCAGGAACGATGATCCGTCGCGACCCTGAGAGGAATCGATATATGATGATGCACATCCGGCCATCATAACCACCAGCACCACTGTCATTAATAATGTTAATGTCTTCTTCATGGATATTTATTGTTTAACTTTTAACCTTCTACTTTATCCTTTCAAATACCACTCATACATCTTTCCCATACCTGCCTTCAGCGAGGTGGAATGTTTGAACCCCAGGCTGCGGAGCTTAGACGAATCAAGAAATTTCCTCGGCGTGCCGTCAGGCTTGCTTCTGTCGAATACCAGCTCTCCCCTGAATCCCGTCACCTCTTTCAGTAACAAAGAAAGCGCCTTTATTGTTATCTCCTCACCCGTACCGATATTTATATGTGTATTTCGTATCTCATTTGTACCCTCAGGCACAAGATCGTTAAAAGATATGTTTTCCATGATATAGACGGTCGCATCCGCCATGTCACCGCTGTACATGAACTCTCTGTAAGGAGCCCCAGTACCCCACACCGACACCTGAACCACTGCATGACCGCCAGACTGCACGACCGCAGGACCTTCAGACTTCAGACCCTCAGACTTCAGACCCTTGATCCCCTGCTGCTCAAGCAGCCTGATGATCTCCTCCTCCGGCTCACCACCGGTGAAACCTTCTACCGGCCTCCTCCTGAGGTCAGCCCTTATACCTTGCATGTCGCCATTCTCCAGGAGCCTGCCCAGATGGATGCGTCTCATCAGTGCCGGCATCACATGGCCCCCTGTCAGGTTGAAATTATCATTCGGACCATACAGGTTAGTGGGCATTACTGCGATGAAGTCAGTGCCATAGCGCATGTTGTACGCCTCGCACATCTTGAGTCCTGCTATCTTGGCGATGGCATAGGGCTCATTGGTGTACTCCAGTGGTGATGTCAGCAGGTGCTCCTCCTTCATAGGCTGGGGGCAGTCGCGAGGGTATATACAGCTGCTGCCCAGAAATACCAGCTTCTTCACACCGCTGAGATAAGAGGCGTGTATCACGTTGGCCTCTATCATCAGGTTCTCGTAGATGAACTCCGCCCTGAGGGTGTTGTTGGCCATGATGCCACCTACTTTGGCAGCGCACAGTATCACTGCCTCCGGCTTCTCCGTAGCAAAGAACGCCTCGGTCTCCTCCTGCCTCCGCAAGTCGAGCTCGTCAAAAGATCGTCCTAAAATGTTATTATACCCTTTTCTCTTGAGCGCAGCCGTTATCGCTGATCCCACCAGCCCGAGATGCCCCGCAACATATATCTTCGATTCTTTGTTCATCATTACTCTATGCCTGCTCATTTATGTTTTTATGTCTGATTGTCAGACCCTCAGGCCTTTTGACCCTCAGACCTTCAGACTCTCAGACTTCAGACCTTCAGACCTTGTTATTCAAAGTAATTCGGCGTATAGAACCCTCCCTTTTTAAGATATACCTCTTTCTTCACCAGCTTCACATCCCCCTCCATCATGTCTGTTATCAGGGCCGCCAGGTCATACCGAGGCTCCCATCCGAGTCTTGTGCGGGCTTTTGTGGCATCGCCAATCAGCAGATCAACCTCGGTCGGACGGAAATACGCTGCGTCAACACCAATAATATAGGTTTCGTTTTTAATCTTTTCTCTTATACCATCAAGGAACTCATTGCCGACCATGTCGCAAAAAATCTTCTCATCAACGGTGACAATAAATCCCTGCTCGCTAATCCCCTCACCCCTGAAGACCACCTCAAGTCCTATCTCGGCAGCAGCCTTCTTTATAAAGTCGCGTATCGTTGTGGTCACACCCGTGGCAATGACATAATCCGTCGGCTCCTCCTGCTGCAGTATGAGGTACATCGCTCTTACATAATCCTTTGCATGTCCCCAGTCGCGCTTGCCTGACATGTTACCCATAAACATCCTCTCCTGCACACCCATGGCAATACGACTCAGTGCGCGTGTCACCTTCCTCGTCACGAATGTCTCACCCCTGACGGGCGACTCATGGTTGAAGAGTATGCCGTTGCTGGCATGCATCTTATATGCCTCGCGGTAGTTGACGGTGATCCAGTATGCATAAAGTTTGGCTACACCGTAAGGCGACCGTGGATAGAAGGGTGTCGTCTCCTTCTGCGGCACCTCCTGCACCAGCCCATAGAGCTCAGAGGTGGAGGCCTGGTATATCCTCGACTTATTTGTCATACCCAGCAGGCGTACAGCTTCCAGCAGTCGCAGTGTGCCTATACCATCAGCATTGGCCGTGTACTCCGGAGTATCGAAGCTCACCTTCACATGACTCATCGCTGCCAGGTTGTATATCTCATCCGGCTGTACCTCCTGCACTATGCGGGTGATATTCATCGAGTCGGTCATATCACCGTAGTGCAATATGAAGTTACGGTGTTCCAGGTGCGGATCCTGGTAGATGTGATCTATCCTCTCCGTGTTGAACATAGAGGCACGACGCTTGATACCATGGACGGTATATCCCTTCTTCAGCAGGTACTCGCTCAGGTATGCGCCATCCTGTCCGGTCACGCCAGTAATTAATGCAACTTTTGCCATATCAATATTTCAGGTAAAATTACTACAATTTACAGATTAATAAATGATATTACACCCGGGAGCAAGCTCCGGCCACATATTCCGCAGCTAGCTGCTAATATACATATTTACAAATATTCAATTGAATAAATGCGGAATACAACACTTTTACAAACGTATTTATGTGTTTAGGCGCGCATTGTTCAAGCGAACATATCTGTTTTATGACAGCATGTTCCAACGCTGCGTGGTTCGTTGAAAATAAGCGTTGTCAGATTTCTATCGCAAGTGATTTTTCTTTAAGAAAAGCAAGTATCTCCTCTTCCGGAACTACAGTATTGACGTATTCTACATGCTCAGAATGGTCAATATCATCAAAATAGCTAAGCTGAGCCCTGAAAAGCTTCTCTGAAAACAACTGGTCAAAGATTTCAGAAGCCCTCTTTGAAATCTGACTGACTGTATAGTAATCCTTCAGGATGAAATAGAGATCAACATAGTCTTTCCATTTTGAACGCCGGCCGAGGGCATACGCTTTCATAGCTGAGAGATCGATAAGTTCAGGAATTCTGATGATCTTCTCAAATCTGGTTCTGGCTTCAACCGGGAAGGGATACTCCAGAAATGTTAATTTCACATCACCCACATTGATATTCATCTGTTCGGGGGCTCTTCTTGTTACATTGTAGGGTATCCCGAATCCTGAAATCTTTGTTATGTTCTTCTTGTGATTCAGGACTGAGGGCTTGAAAAGATCAAAGTCAACAGACCGGCGATGACCAATATGCAGTGCCACAGCAGTTCTTCCTGCGAGATAGTACTCCCTGCCAAATTGCTTTATAAGCGGAAGCAATGCCTGTTGTTGTTCCGAAAGGATCTCCTTATGCATACTTTCTGAACAAGAGTGAAAAATAATTATATATCTCAGGATAATAATTCAGCTTTTGTCTTCCCTTTGCCCTGAAAAATATTCCGGACACTTCCTTTATTCCCATCAGTCTGAAAAGAGTTCTGACATCATCCATTGTGCCATAGTTCAGAATTGTCTCAACCAGCAAAGCAGGACTGATCTCCTCTTTATTATCTTCGGGGGTAGACCAGAACAGATTACTCTTTTCCTGGATAAATGCCTTTATTTCTGAATTATACATCGACGATGACTATACTCAAATATAGTAAAAATCCAACGATTTGCCAAGAGCCTTCTGAGCTCAGACCTTTTGACCTTAGATCTTAAACATCCTCTTAAGCACCTCTGCTATACGCTCCCTGTCTTCGCCGGTGAGGTTGGAGCCCGACGGCAGGCACAATCCGTCATTGAAGAGCGCCTCCGAAGTGCCGTTAACAAACGCCGGAGAGGTTGCAAACACCGGTTGCAGATGCATAGGCTTCCACAGGGGACGCGACTCAATATTCTCCTCCTCAAACGCAAGACGAAGCTTCTCGCGGTCTGTCCCCGCCAATGCGGGATCAATCACGATGCATGTCAGCCAGAAGTTTGAGTGAAAATCTTCTGATGGCTCCGACTGGAACGTGACACCCGGCACATCTCTCAGCAGCTCGCGGTACCAGGCATTGAACTCCCTGTGCTGTCTGACACGAAGGTCAAGCACCTCAAGCTGACCGCGACCCACTCCTGCCACCACATTGCTCATACGGTAGTTGTATCCTATCTCACTGTGCTGGTAGTGCGGCGCCGGATCACGGGCCTGGGTGGCAAGAAAACGCGCACGTTCAATAAGAGCAGCATCATCGGATATTAGCGCTCCGCCACCGCTGGTTGTTATGATCTTGTTACCGTTGAATGAGAGAATCCCGAATTTACTGTTACATCCCACCCGCCGGCCCATGTACTCCGAACCCAGCGCCTCGGCGGCATCTTCAACCACCGGTATCCCGTATTTGTCAGCCACAGCCATTATCTCCCTCATCTTTGCCGGCATGCCGTAGAGGTGCGCCACGATTATTGCTTTAGGCAATTTGCCAATGTTCTTTTGCCCCTCCGACGGCAAGACCGCATGACCTTCAGACCTTAGACCCTCAGACCTCAGACTCTCAGACTTAAGACCTCCAGACAGGGGACCTTCAGACCTCAGACTCAGAATTGCTTCTTCCAGCAATTCGGGATCCATATTCCAGGTATCGAGTTCGCTGTCAACCAGCACCGGTATCGCACCCAGGTAAGCTATCGGGTTGACAGTTGCCGAGAAGGTGAAGGAGCTGCCTATCACATAATCGCCGGGCCCGACACCCAGCATTATCAGAGAAAGATGTATCGCTGCCGTCCCGGATGAGAGAGCAGCAACATGCTTCGCCCCCGTCGCAGAACACAACTCACGTTCAAAACCGTCAACATTCGGCCCCAGCGGAGCCACCCAGTTGGAGTCAAAAGCCTCCTGAACGTACTTCATCTCGCCGCCACCCATGTGCGGACTACTCAGATATATCTTTTTAGCCATATAGTTTTATATCAATCGCTTTATGCACCTATTTTCTTTTATTGCTTCTTCCGCTGCTTTTGTCATGAGCCGGAGTCCCTATGGTGTCGTCAACAAAGCCGCAGACTATGATTAGTCGCAGGCGAAGGAAGTCCCTGACACTACAGCCTGTCCAATAATATAGACTTAACCACTCCATACGCCTGTTGCGGGTCATAATGCTCACCAACACGCAGCAGCATATGCATATCTCCGAGGAAATCCTCATCTTGCATCTTCAATTCAATATTTCTTTGAAACTCTTTCCTTGACGGGGGCTTTCCTATTGTGTGTTTCATATACTCATTATAGCATAAGACTACATTATCAGCGTCTACATCAGCCACCGACAGTGCCTTATAAAGGTCATACAGATCCCTTCCTTTACGACGTTGATACAAGGCTCTGAGTTTTGTTCCCAAAATTTCATCAATCAAGTATGTAGTTGTCTGACATTCACCGGTGAACCACTGATTATGCACGTCAAATCTAATTTTTGTCAGACCAAGGATATTGAAATGTTCCCGGCAGTTTATTTCCACCTTTAACTTTAACGGTACAACTGGTTGTATCTCTGACTCGAAACGAAAAACCAAAGTATTGTTATTGGCCTTTTGCTTTATTACGGGGTTTCCGATAAAGGAGAGGGCTTTGCTGATTCGGGTAATAGTCTCTTTTATAGGTTCGGATTTAATTTGCACGAGATCAATATCTTCGGAATACCGTGGCTGGGGGCTAAGGTACAGTTTGTGAAGCGCCGTACCTCCCCTGAACGCAAGGCGCGAGGCCAGAAAATCATCATTATACAATTCCGTAAGAGCCCTGCAAATAACAAGGTCGAGCTCAACTTGTTCAAGCCCCCCCCAGAGTACAGTGTTTCTCCATTCACTTATTGCATATTCAGGTATCACTCGTCAATTTCAATACTTGTGTTAATAATTATTCCCCACTTTTTGTCAGTAATGTAACCCAACACTGACTTTCCGGTTTTCAGGGGAGTAACGCGCATCGAACACTTATGTTTCTGTACTCTTGCATACAGTTCATCAGCGGGCGCCACATGTTTAAGCACTTCATCCAGAAGGTAGCCTGTACGACGTATCACCGGTGAAGGCACATATGAAAAAAAAGAATCCGGGATTTTTCTGAATTGCAGATCGTCAGCAAGTTCATTCAGCACTGTTGCAGCCCGGTTTAATCCACCTGTTTCTCCCTCGTACTTCACAAGATCGGCAGCTGTAAGCTCGGGGCATGAAATGTTTACATATCCGGTTTTCGTCTTCTTCTTAATGATAAGATCAGGATTAATTCCCTTGACGGTTTTAAAATTTATTCTGACATCCTTTTTTTGGGAAGCGCGAAGAGAACCGAGGGATGTAATTACACTAAACTCCTGTGGTCTCTGATGTGCCGCCCCGTAAAAGACTGCAGCACTTAACAATGAAACGTAATAAGGTCTGCCGAGGAATGCCATCAGGTCATCTATATACAACACAGGCGGTATCATACCGACGGAGCTGTATTCAATAGGAATGATGGCATAGAATCCCTTCCAGACGGAAACGATTTTGCCTTTTGCTGCCAGACGGGTAAGAGTATTCCGTAAAGCTGGTATATTATGTGAGGGAAACTGATCAAAGACTTCCCTAAGAGAAAAGGTAATCCGTCCCCGCCTCTGAAGCTCCTCAACCCACTGAATGACTCTATTTTTATTGATAATCTGCATTACTTATCTCACATTCTAACTGCAAATATAATCATATTTTGATTATTTACACATCCTTAATGTTGTGAAATTATTAATCATCTCTGGGATAAAGTTGATTCCAGGTTCGCCACCATGCATTATACATGATAATCCAAAGTTGTACTTTCGATTATCCTGATATTCTAAAGTACAGGTATAGATTATCTCGAATTCTAATCGCAATATATTATAGTTTTTTTCGATCATAATCGAAATTGGATATGTATTCGGCTCCACTCAAGCAGGGATTCCTTGTCATATCTTAATCACCTCATCAAACCACCTGGTCACTGACTCACGATGTGTCACAAACACTATCGTTATCTTCTCCTTCAAACCTGCCAACACCTCCATGACGGTGGCCTCATTTTCAGCATCCAAAGAAGAGGTAGCCTCGTCAAGCAGCAGCACTGACGGTCTCCGCAACAGCACCCTCGCCAGCGCCAGCCGCTGACACTCGCCACCGGAGAATGAAGTGTGGTAATTAACCAGGAAGGCATCCAGTCCCTTCCTGAACCTTTTCACCAGATGCACCGCATTCACCTGCTCCAGTACTCTCATGATCTCCTCATAGCTGACATCGCCATAACGGCTGTCAACATCATCACTTCGCTCGCCACCTCCGGAGACAGCACGGAATGACCTCCTGGTTCGCCCTCCGCTGTCCCACACCAGGTTCTCACGCAGTGTGCCGTCTATGAAGAACGGATCCTGCGGGAGGTAACCCAGTCCCGACTTCCACCCCGGAAGAAGATCATCATCCAGCAGCCTCCCGTCAATCAGTATCCTGCCGCTGTCAGGCTTCTGCAATCCTGCAATCAGATCAATCAGGGTGGTCTTACCCCGTCCCGACTGACCCACCACACCGGTGATTGCATTGGCCCTGATCACACCGTTGAAAAGGTCAAACAGTTTTTCCCCGTCAGGGTAGGAGAAGCTGACATCGTCAAGTTTTATCTCCCTCTGCAAGACAACCGGCTCATGGTCTGTAGGGCTCTTTGCGCTAGGGTCAGGCAGATCTTCATCCAGCTGCAGCACCAGCTTCACGGAAGCAACATTCGA